>CASBRB010000381.1 GCA_949127975.1 Oscillatoriales cyanobacterium PMM_0019
AATTAGACATTTTTTGTTTGCTCTCCAAGGTTCCTATCTTGTTTTACAGGAACTTGGGGAATTTCTAAATTCATAAAAAATTACAATTATTTACAAAAATTAACTTGAGTGGCATAGGCGATCAAACTGTCAGGGTACAAAACAAGTCGTGTTCCGAACTCGGCTCGCGCTTGTGGTCCAAGCATCGTACATGGCGTGAGCTGTGCTGTACAGTTTTTGTGGTGTTATTGAAAGGAATTAATCGCACAGAACCCTTACTAGATAGCGATCCCCGTCATTCGGCGGATAGCTCGAGGACCCAAAACTTACGTGCCATTCGACTATGAAGGATTCTGCTTACCGCGATCGCGTTATTGATGTGATGGAAGAACTTTATAAATTCACGCTGCTGCTGCGGGACAAAGTGAATTATCTGACAGACCGCTACAGCGAACGTAAGGAAAAAGCTGCCAAACAGGTAATTGAAGTAGCGAACAAAGCCCTTGAATTAAATTCTAGCCAGAGTAGCACAGAGGCTTGAGTTTGAGAGCCAGAAAAAGTAATTTTGTGCCTTTGCAGAGTGTAAATTGCTCTGGACGATCAAATTAACCGATTTCACAGGCACTTTGGGTGAAACATGGCAAGTGTGGCAGCTATTGTCTGGGGAGCAGAAACATTTGCCGAACATTTAGGAATGGCGGCTGTCCGTCTCCGCATCAGCATGTTTGCTTTAAGTTTGTTACTAGCAGGGGCAGAACCCGAAGAATTAGCGACAGTAGATTTGCTTGAGTTCCGTCACCCGAATTGCTAAAACTTAAAAGGTGAAGACTGTACGAAGGGTTCCGATTGTAATCGTGCTGTTGGCAGAATTGTTGTTGGGATTAAAAATGAACTGAATATCTGGGGTAACCGCAATGTTGCCATTAATAGGAATCCTGTAAAACGCCTCTACATTAGTTTGAGTGCTATTACCCACATGGTTTTCAACAAAAGGTTGACCCACTCCGATTGCGCCCCTTGACCCTGGGATAAACAAGCCTAAAAATCCTATTCCAGCCTGCCAGCTTGAAGGATTCAGTGTTGTGTCAGTAAAGTTTGTATTGGCAAAACCCTCAAAACTCCCAGGAACTCGCCCATGAATGCTGCCAAAGCCGTATCGCCCAAATAAACCAAGCTTGGGAGTTACTGCCAATTCTGCATTGACACCGCCTATACTGAAATTCCGCTGTTGTACCAAAGCGTTCATGTATTGCAAGCGAACGGTAAAAGGTCCGGGCTTATCTCCTTTTTTGGGTGTAAACTCCAGTTCGACAATTTTCTCATTGGGTTCGCCAAACAGCTGTGAAATAGCTTGCGCTGAAGGTTGGCTTAAAGGCGCAGGCGCAGCGGTACCAGCAGCATAAACAGCATGCAGGCTAAAGACTCCCCTAGCGGGATTCCAACTTAAAGATGCTACAGATCCCCCTGGTACTGGAAAAAGTAGTGGGTTGTTCTTAAAGAAGGTAGAAGAAAAGCTCGTCGCTTCATCTTGGGCGTAGCGATTAATATCTACATAGTTATTAACCGCGTCAACAGGCCCAAGGGTAACTACCAAATCTTTAGTAAATAACGGAAATTTGTAGAACAAGTAATTAAGCGCTACACCAGGGCCAGCGCCCGAATAGTCTAGGTCAAAGGTATTAAATCTGACATTACCTCCCAGTCCAGGATCTTGCCCAAGTACGCCAGCCGTTTGTCCGCCATTGCCCGTTTGTAGCTGAGTGTAGAGTAAATCCTGTCCATTAAAGCTGGTGCTGAAGTTAAGCCTGGCACGTGCAACAACAGTTGGGTTGACCTTACTAACAGAATTGAGATCTCCAGATGGGAACACTCCAGGTGTGGTATTACTATTGCGTATGTTACGATTTCCCGAAGTCGCACCTGTAACGGCTAAAATGACTTCACCATCGAGTTTAGTCGTAGTAGAAAACTGGTGGCTTTCCAGAAAAGCAGTGCGATATTCCAGGTTATCCACGCGCGTGCCAAGAGTTGCCAGTTCCGTCCGAAACTCCTCAGAAAGCCGTTGCAGTGCCTCAAAGTCTTGTCTGGAAACGCTATCCGGCTGTTTGGCAATTAAGGCTTCAATTTGCTTGAGACAGGCGTTCAAGCCAACAGCAAATTCATAGCGTGACAGCGCTCGGTTGCCCCGATAGGTGCTATCCAGATACCCTTGCAAACAGCCGTATTTCTCCACAACCCTACGGAGAGCAACGTATGCCCAGTCAGTAGATTGGATATCAGACAGTTGAGAGATTGAAGTCACCTGAGCCATTGCGTCACTGTCATCGCTGCCTTTGTCAAGGTATGGGTCGATTTGCTCCAACAAGGCAGGGGAGCTAGCAGCAGAAGGTGCTTTCGTTGCAGCCTTACTGTCCAGTGAACTCACAGTAACCATGCCTGCAGCAGTCGGAGCGAGTTCAGTAGCAACAGTCCTTGCCAGCGGCGAGGTTCCAGAGATTCCCAAAAACACTGAATTGATTAGTAAAACTTTCCACTTCACAAGCAAACTCCGCACAGAAAAACTGAGGATTCGACACTCTAATGATGGAGCCGTTGATTCCTCTTTGTACTCAAAAACTTTGATAGCCGAAGGAAAAAATACTGTCTTGCCAGAGCAAAGATTAATCAGCCAAAGTCGCATTTCCGATGAGCTTTTTTTGGGGTTATAACCCAGTCGCAACTACTCCGATGAGTGGCATCTTTAACAAATTCAAACCACTCAAGCTAATAAGTAGCGCTACCCGCTACAATTCAATCTTTTTTAGATAACATTTACCCAAAAATCAGCTGTTACGATTTTCCCATGACGATTAAACTGACCCCAGAGTTTATATTTTCCTGGTTGAGGAAAAGTGGTCATAAACTGCACTTTTCCGGCTGGAGTATCTTTCATAGCATGGGCATGGATGTAATCTGCTCTTGTCAACGACGATGACTGTTTGAGGATGACTAAATGCCCTTGTTCCCCCAAATAAGGCTGCAAATCTGTAATCGGTTGATTATTAGAAGTTTGCTGTAAGTTAAATATCAACGTGACTTCTTTACCTGCTCTGATGGTTGGTTCAGAGAACGTAAGATTCACCTTGGTATCTGCAAAAGTCTTAGTCAGATTCAGGTCAATTTTTGGAGTGATTAGACTATTTCCAGATACTTGGGTTTTCAGAACCGAGACTTGTTCTTTTTGTCCTGATGGTTTGTAGTCACTGAAAAGAGTATATTTCCCCACTAAAGGGAAATTATACTCAACTTCAAAACGCCCGTTTGTTTTGTATTCGGGATGAATATGACTGAAAAATTGGAGATTGTCACTGACGACAATCAGGTGCATTAGTTTGGTCTGAAACGTATCAAAATTGGCGAACGCCTTTCCAGATTGATCTTTAATTTCAATCACCAAGGGGACAGGAGTGTTAGGGGTGATGCTTGGTGGGGCGGTCAGTTTAGCTATTGCTGTTTCCGACAATCCCGGCATTTCCATGCCGGACATTGAATGTCCGCTATGAGAGCTGGTTGTAGAAACAGATGTTTCCTGGGATTTTATCGATGAGGCGCAACCTTGAGCTAACAATAAGGTGGCAGACACGGTGAGCGCAGTGACAAAGGGCTTCATAGTGTATTTTTTCAATCTAGTTTTAAAGGTCGAAGTCGTCTGATACTAAACGTTTCTTAGGAAGTAACCCAGTCATGGTCACTCCTGTCACCAGCAGTCCTAACAAGCCCAAACCGCTCAATACTGAGTAAGCCAAGTCAGAACCAAAAAACGCGCCGCTATGCACCTGAGTCATGAATTTAGCCAAACCTTCAAATTTCAGCTCATCCGCAATAGGAATAGCAATTCCAGTCACGGTAATCAAAAAAATAGGAAGAAGGGTGAGAATCGACAGTTGACGGTGATATTTGCGAAATAAAGTGTCAGCCTTACGGAGTATTACCTTATGGATCATTAACCATTACCTCAGGGGAAATTACAAAGCAGCAACTAGGTGCGTCGAACAAACAGCGTGAAATCCATGCCTACCTCGTCAAATAAGCGCTTATTTGACGACACTGCTGGTATAGGCATCTAATGTACGGGTTAGCAACTGGAGTCCAGAGAGCGTCGCATCTTTGTCAGGTGTCGCTGCACTGATGAGATTCCTGTTGACTTTATCCATGCCCTCTTCCATCTCCTGATAGTTAGTCAAAGATTTCTCCTTGAAGTCACCCTCAATGGTTGTCCACTTGTTGTGAAACTCGTTGTAGTGGTCTTTAGCTTTGGCAAAATCGCCAGCTTTTATGGCATCTGTTGCCTCTAACAAATGTTTCTTCATTTCAGTTACAACAGCATTTTGTTCAGCCAAGTCTCTGTCCACTACCTTTTCAGTATTGGTAGCCCTCACAGCAGTAGGTTGAAAGGGGTGACGAATAAACGTGACCACTCGAAGGGCTAGCACCCCAAAAACAGGGAGTAGCAAAAGAACTATCTTCTGAGTACGGCTCTCACGAGATGAAGATTTGGTGTGTGCCATTGATTCCAACTAGAGAAAGATTACTAAGTGTTTACAACTCAGATTTAATCTTAGGCTACAGAAGTAAAGATTTCGGGTGGAAGGAATCTTTAGTGACTGTCAAACGATGGGCAAGCGTACTCGAAAGCAGCTGCCAGTTCCAACCTGACTAATGACAGTAATTTCTCCACCATGACTGCGGGCAATCATCTGGGCTAACGCTAACCCCAACCCCAATCCACCGTCTCTATGAGATCTGGCTTTGTCTGCTCTCCAGAAGCGATTGAACACGAGTGGTAAATGCTCTGCCGCAATTCCCATCCCTGTATCTTCAACACTGACAAACACAACTCGGTCGAAGCTGGACATGGAAAGCGTCACTGTTCCTCCGTTTGGAGTGTATTGCAGCGCATTCTCCAGCAGGTTGGAGAATAACCGGGTTAGTTGTGTGGCATTGCCAAGGACAGTGACACCTGTCAATAGTTGGACATTGAGGGTAATGTCCTGAGCATGGATCTGCGGCTCCAGGAGTTCTATGATTTCCTGTAGCACCTCGTCGAGCGGTAGGGGAGATGGTTGCTGCATCAGGGCGACAGTCGCTGCATCGGTGCGAGCCAGGAAGAGCAAATCTTCTACTAAGCGAACCATCTGGTTTGTAGCACTGGCGATCGCCCTCAGTTTCTTGGCATCTTTTGGATGAACCCGTTCGGGATGATTCAGCATCACCTCTACTGAGGTTTTAACTGCGGTGAGAGGACTGCGTA
This sequence comes from Oscillatoriales cyanobacterium PMM_0019, assembly GCA_949127975.1. Taxonomy (GTDB): domain Bacteria; phylum Cyanobacteriota; class Cyanobacteriia; order Cyanobacteriales; family CASBRB01; genus CASBRB01. The sequence continues at coordinate 5,270 of CASBRB010000381.1, forward strand.
ACTCATGGGACGCATCAGCAGTAAATTGCTTGAGCTGCTGAAAACTTTGCTCAATGGGCTTTATAGATTGCCAGGTCAGCCAGATGCCGCCAATTGCACTCAAACCCAAGGCGATAATTCCCCCCAAACCCATACCCCAACCCAGTTGGGCAAGGTTTTCTTCAATTGCCTGAGTTGATTCGCTGACTCGGACATAGCCTTCCAGTTTCAAATGGTTTCGGCTCTGGCTGGAGCCATACACTGGGATGCTTAGACTGCGAATCTGCCCCGACTGCTGGGGAATTTCAAGGGCGTCTCCCAGAGGCGTCTGAGAGAAGATAGCCCCAACTCTAGCTAGTAACTGACGATTTTGGTTATACCATTCCAAACTTTGATCCTTTTTGAATAGGTCACGCCAAGAGATGTCTTCGTTGAGGGAGCGGGGAATCTCTTTTTTGGCGATCGCCAGACTAGGAGCTGCTGCTTTGGCAAGCGTCAGCAGTTCGTGGTCCAGCTGGCGGTAGAGGCTATGCGCAAAAAAGACGTATGCTGCAACCGCAAAGACTCCCAAAGTGACTGCCATTATGACCAAATAAGACACCAAAAGTCGTTGGCGCAAAACTCGAAACATAGGCTTAGAGGTTTTGTTTGAGACGATATCCAACACCGTGAACTGTCTCAATCAGGTCAGGTGCAGCGCCCACCCCTCTGAGTTTTTGTCGGATGCTCTTGATATGGACTTTTACAGCTTCTTCTTCGGGCGGGTCTAATGAGTCCCAGACCTGCTGCAAAATAGCACTACGGCTGAATACACGGCGACTATTGCGGAGAAAGAGTTCTAGCAGTGCATGCTCTTTCGGGGTTAGGTTGAGAATTTGCCCCCCGTAGGTCACTGTGTGGTTGCTAGGGTTTAGACATAATTGCCCACACTCCAGAACTGGCGGCAGCGTCGTATTTCCCCGGCGCAATAGCGCTCGGATACGAGCCAGTAACTCCTGGAGGTCAAAGGGTTTAACCACATAGTCGTCTGCCCCTGCATCCAATCCCATGACTTTATCAGTGCTGGTGTCACGAGCAGTCAGCAGTAAGATTGGCAGGCTATAGCCCTCTCGACGCAACCGCTGGCACAGGCTGATACCATCCAGCTTTGGCAGCATGACGTCTAGTAACAGTACATCGTAGTTGAAGGCTTCTACCATCTGCCAACCCACCAGCCCGTCAACAGCCACATCAACTGCATAATGTTGGTCGGTCAGGGCTTCTGCGAGGGAGTCGGCAATGCGATCGTCATCTTCTACTAGCAGAATCTTCACAACTTACCAATATTTTAGATGTTCGTTGTTGACAAGCATAAAAAAACAAATAGGCGATTTTGGGGATATTCGGCTAATTGGGGTAGAACTAGGTTTCGCACCACCAGGGACAAGGTAGAGTAATGGTACAAAAGTCAACTCCTTTTTTAAAAGTTTATTGATAAGCAATACAAATCGTTACTTTGCCTAATTGGTCTATCCCGCTGCAATTGAGCTATCAGCGTCGGATCGATCGTTTCCTCTGAGGGGCTGTCTAATAGCTGGCGAATGTGGGACAACTGAAACCCATGCTGCTTCAGCGCCATTACCCGCTGCAATCGTTGCACATCTTGCTGCTTGTAAAGGCGGTAGTTACCTTCTGAGCGTTGTACGGGGGGCAGTAACCCTAACGTGTGATAGTGCCGCACCATTCGAGGGGTAACGTCGCCGCCAACTGCTTCTGTAAGTTCTTTAATCGTTAGGTATTCAGTCTTCATATCTTCAGATTACACGAACCATTGACATTGACACTAATGTCAATGTTTAAGGTGGAGAGGTATGTTTCGGACACTTTAAGAAATGGTTTCTGCTTCCCCTTCCAGCCTTCGCTTCCCAAACCTCCTGAAGGAACACCCCGATGCAGTCGCGGCCTTTGCCTGTGCGGTTCTGGTTTTCCTGGGTTGGCAAACGCTCAATCTCGGATGGATTGGAGCCGCTCTCTTCATTCTGACGGCTGCCTACACGATCTGCGGGTTTGAGAGTGCCCGTGAAGGTTTGACAACCCTATTTGAAGAAAAAGAACTCGACGTAGACCTGCTGATGATTGTAGCTGCCCTGGGAGCCGCAAGTCTGGGGCTATGGCGACGGGAATATTACATGATTGTGGATGGTGCTGTCTTAATCATGATTTTTGCCATTAGTGGGGCGTTAGAAGGGTATGCCATGCAGCGAACGGAGCGTAGTATTCAGGGATTGATGAGCTTAACCACCGATACGGCGCGAGTGATGCGGAACGGACAGGAAATAACTATACCAATTTCTGAGCTAAAGATTGGCGATCGAGTCCTGGTCAAACCGGGAGAATTAGTGCCGACTGATGGTTTGGTGATCGAGGGTTTTAGTACTCTGAATCAAGCTTCGATTACTGGAGAATCGATTCCCGTTGAGAAGACGATCGGTGATGAGGTCTTTGCAGGCACGATTAATGGTTATGGGGCACTGTGGCTCAAGATTCATCAACCGCCCGAAAGTAGCTTGATTCAGCGAGTCATCCGTCTCGTCCAGCAAGCCCAAACTGAAGCACCACCCTCCCAGCAATTTATTGAACGATTTGAGCGAGGCTATGCGAAGGTTATTGTGCTAGCAGGAATCTTGTTGAGCACTTTGCCTCCGTTTCTACTGGGTTGGAACTGGGAAAATACGATTTATCGAGCTTTGATTTTTTTGGTGGTTGCTTCACCCTGTGCGCTGATGGCATCGATTATGCCCACCCTATTATCGGGGATTGCTAATGGGGCACGGCATGGAATTCTGTTCAAGAACGGGGCACAGTTGGAACAGATTGGGCAAGTGAGGGCGATCGCCTTTGATAAAACCGGAACGCTGACAACGGGCAAGCTTCAAGTGGTTGATGTTAGGGCAACCCAGCAATCCACCGACCAACTGCTTCAAGTTGCTGCGGCGTTGGAGAGTTTATCGGAGCATCCAATTGGCGAGGCGATCGTGCAGGCGGCTCGTCAACAGCATCTGACCTGGGTGGAAGCTGACAACGGTCAAGCACAAGTCGGGCAGGGAATTACTGGAAAAATCGATCGTCAGATAGCAGTGGTGGGAAAAGCTGCTTTCGTCCAGGCACAAGCAGAGCATGTTTCAAACACCCTGACTGAGCAAAGCCAGCAGTGGGAAACAGAAGGAAAAACGGTGGTATGGGTTGCCTATGCGGGAGAGGTTCTGGGCATCATTGCCGTTGCCGATACCGTTCGACCTGCAGCAGCGCAAGCTCTAGCCCGATTGAAACATCTGGGAATTGAGCGGATTGTCATGCTGACTGGGGATAACTCACGCACCGCTCACAGCATTGCTCAACAGATTAGGGTAGACCAGGTGTACGCAGAACTCTTGCCAGAGAATAAAGTGGATGTAATTCGACAGTTACAGAAGCAATACCAGACGGTAGCAATGGTTGGGGATGGCATCAATGATGCGCCTGCCTTAGCCCAGGCATCGGTCGGAATTGCGATGGGCACTGCAGGTAGTGATGTTGCTCTGGAAACCGCCGACATTGTGCTAATGGCAGATCGCTTGGAGCGATTAGAACACGCGATCCGTCTAGGTCGTCGCGCTCAAGGCGTCGTCAAGCAAAATATCGTGTTTGCCCTCAGTTTTGTGGTGATTTTGTTGATTCTAAACTTCGCTGGCAATATGACGCTGCCACTCGGTGTCTTGGGGCATGAAGGCTCAACGGTAATAGTAACGTTAAGTGGTTTGCGATTACTAAAAGGTTAATGTAGAGGGTAAAAATGTCGGTTAAAACAACTCACCAGTTCTTATTTCAGTGGAATCAACAAAATTACTCGATCGCCTACGACACGATAGGGCAAGGTAAACCTGTCCTGCTCCTACCCGCACTTAGTACTGTTTCCAGCCGCTTGGAAATGCAGGAAATTGCGGAACGAATTGCCGATTGCTACCAAGCGGTCACACTCGACTGGTTAGGATTTGGTGAATCCGATCGCCCTGCCCTGGATTATCAACCTGCACTGCTGCACCAGCTTCTCCAGGATTTTGTCAAAAAGACGTTTTCAGAACCTGTGGCTGTTGTTGCCGCTGGTCACGCTGCTGGCTATGCCTTACAACTGGCTCAACAACAGCCCCAGGCTTGTTCTTGCATTGTTTTAGTTACCCCGACCTGGCGCGGTCCCTTACCAACAATGGGGGCACCCAAACTACTAACAGGGGCAGTACGACAATTGGTACGATTTCCGGTCGTGGGTCAAGCTCTCTATAAGGCAAATACTACAAAGGGGTTTCTGCGCCTCATGTACGGACGGCATGTTTATGCGGATCGGTCAAGACTGACTCCAGAGTTTATCGATCGGAAGCAGCAGATTACTCGACAGCCCGGTGCGCGATTTGCGCCTGCGGCTTTCGTCACGGGCGCACTCGATCCGGTGAGCTTGAGCCAGGAATTCTCCAAACTTCTTCAAGCGTCACCCGTTCCAGTTTTGGTGCTCCTGGCGGCTCAAGCTCCGCCTTATTCTAAGCGAGAAATGGAAGCGATGGCAGCAGTGCCTGGAATTCAATCACTCACGCTTCCTGGCACGTTGGGAATGCATGAAGAGTATGCGGTTGAGGTTGCTTTATCTGTGATGCCATTCCTGGATTCCAGAGCGGGTGGTGCAAGCATTTCTAGGGTTTGATCGTTTTATTAAAATCTTGCAACTAAAATCATGCAGATTCCTCAGCTTTTTCGCAGCCTTCGCAACCCAATCTTTGCTCGTCTATATACCGCTCAAACAACGAACCTGTTGGGCGATGCGCTTACTTGGTTAGGGCTGGCCCTGCTTGCATTTGAACTAGCCGGAAAGGACTCGGCGGTTGTGTTATCAGGCGCGTTGACCTTACGAGTTACCGCGTTTGTTCTGCTGTCACCGTTTGCAGGTGTGCTTGCCGATCGCCTCGATCGTAAGACTATCCTCGTTACAACTCACCTGGCTCGGATGGTCATTGTCAGCCTGCTGCCATTTGTAAACGCAGTTTGGCAGATTTATGCGATCGTCTTTGCCCTGAATGTCTTCTATGCCTTTTTTACACCGACTTATCAAGCGACGATTCCGCTGGTCACAGGACAAGAGGACTATCCGCAGGCAATTGCTCTCTCCAGCGCAACCTTTCAGTTATTAGGTGTTCTTGGTCCCGGAATTGCAGGCGCGATCGCGGCTTTTATTGGGGCACGGCAGGTCTTTTTTTTAGATGCCCTCACTTTTCTGATCGCGGCGATTCTAATTATCACTTTGCCCGGTCAATTGCGGGTTGAACAAGCAACCGATCGAACCAGTTCATCTGGTCGAACTTGGCAAGACATTCGGGCAGGGACAACTCGCCTGTTTGCTGATAGCTATTTGCGGTATGCATTAGCAATGCAACTGGTAGCTTCTGTAACGGGAGCGCAAATTCTTGTTAATACTGTGGGCTATGTCCAGGGGGCGCTCAAACTAGGCAGTATACAATACGGTTGGGTGATGGGTGCATTTGGCATTGGAGCGACTTTTGCTGCTGCTGCTGTTGGAGTATTAGGTCAGCGTTGGGCACGCACAACAGTTAGTTTGATGGGAGCAATCTTAATTACGATCGCGCTATTTCCTGCCAGCTACGTTGGACTCCCACTTCTGCTAGTGCTGTGGTTAGTAGCAGGGGCGGGACAGACGTTTGTTAATGTGTCTGCTCAAACATTGATTGCCGATCGCACCCCGACCGAATTTCAAGGACGGGTATATGGTGCCCAGTTTGCTTGGAGCCATCTTTGGTGGGTATTTTCCTATCCTCTAGCGGGTTGGTTGGGTAGTCATCAAAAAGATGTGTCATTTCTCTATGGTAGTTTGATTGGTTTAGTTCTTCTGGTTATGACTCAACTGATTCTTTCACCAAAAGGGCAAGAACATGTCCATGAGAGTTATTGGCATGCTCACGAACATACTCACGATGAACATCACCGACATAAGCATCATCCTAGTATTTTAGTGACGGAACCTCATAGGCATCCCCATCAACACAGATCACTTCGTCATGCCCACGCCTACTCCGGGTTAAACCATCATCATGAACATGGCTAGAAGAAAAATCTTGCTTGCAGAGGCAGCTTATACCAAATCCGGGTTAGCTGTAGAGACCTGCAATCATAAATCCCTCGACCTGCAATAAAGACATTTTTCGGCCAGGATTAACTGCAACTATAAAAGCGGTTCGGCCAGGATTAATTGCGAATGAGCCAGGATTAAAGGCGACCGACCTGCAATCATCGGTTTGGGCCAGCGATTTTTTGCGAATAGCCTAGAAGCTAGAGTAGCAGACAGTTTGAGCGGGACAGACACAGAACCTCCCAAAATTCTTAGTGACGCTAGAGCGAAAAAACAGTTCCAACTGAACCGCGTCTTGATTCAGGTTATCGAAATGATGTCATCTCTCTTTAGAGTGATAAAGAAAAGGGTTGTTTTCTTTACTAAGCTGCTACGCAGCTAAAACGGTCTGAATTTGGCTCAAGGATAGTAAAAAAAAACTCGGGTTTTTATATCTAAGGCAACATATACTGTTAATTAACGAGTTTCTTTACTAGCTAGCTGGGAGTCAACTTTTTAAATAAAGTTTTATTGCAGGTTCTTGACTCTCCAGTGAAATAGAGAGTTTAAATTGTGGATTAGGAACTAGTTAAGTTATCTACCTTAGGATAGAGTTCCCAAAAACAACAGGCGCTACCTTTTTTTCCGCTCATCCTCATAGAAGGAGTCGGTTATGGAAACACTGCATCTGCGATTACAGGGCATGAGTTGTGCCTCTTGTGCCAGAACAATTGAGCAAGCCATCAAATCTGTCCCTGGCGTGGTTGAGTCTAACGTTAATTTTGCCATAGAGCAAGCCGCTGTTAAGTACGATCCCAAGCAAACGAATTCTAACCAGATAGCCCAGGCGGTAACTGAAGTGGGGTACTCTGCCCATCCCATCTCTGAACCAGGAGAGGAAGAAGACGATGTGGAAAAATCCACTCGTCTAGCCCAACAGCAAGACCTTAAGCACAAGGTGATTGTCGGTGGAGTGTTAAGCACTTTACTGATAATTGGCATGCTCGAACATATAGGAATCCGATTACCATCAATTCTCCAATGGTTGGCTGTTCCTTGGGTACAGCTAATCCTGGCTTTCCCCGTTCAGTTTTGGGTTGGTCAATCCTTTTATCGAGGCGCGATTTCGGCTTTTCGACACCGCACCTCAGATATGAACACCCTAATAGCCCTGGGCACCACGATCACCTATTTCTATTCCGTCTTCACTACAATCAATCCTGGATTTTTCCGCTCCCAAGGACTAATGCCAGAAGTTTACTTCGAGGCGTCAACTGCGATTATTACCCTGACGATGGTGGGACGTTTTATGGAAAACCGGGCTAAGGGCGAAACCTCGGAAGCCATCCGCAAGTTGATGGGGTTGCAGCCTCGAACGGCACGGGTGGTTCACGATGGTAAAGAGATGGATATTCCCATTGCAGAGGTCGTGGTGGGAGATATTGTGGTAGTGCGTCCAGGGGAGAAAATCCCGGTTGATGGTGAGGTGATTGCTGGCTCATCGGCAGTGGATGAGTCAATGATTACAGGTGAGAGCATCCCCATTACCAAGCAACCAGGAGATGATGTGATTGGAGCCACAATCAATAAGACTGGTAGCTTCCGGTTCCAAGCAACGCGGGTGGGAAAAGATACGGCTTTGGCGACTATTGTTAAACTAGTGCAGCAGGCGCAGGGATCGAAAGCACCGATTCAAAAGCTGGCAGACCAAGTAACGGGATGGTTTGTGCCTGCGGTAATTGGATTGGCGATCGTAACGTTTGTCATTTGGTTTGACCTCATGGGCAATATTACCTTAGCCATGATTAACACCGTCGGCGTCTTGATTATCGCTTGCCCCTGTGCCTTGGGTCTAGCCACCCCGACATCCGTTACAGTCGGCATTGGTAAAGGAGCAGAAAACGGCATTCTGATTAAGGGCGCAGATAGTCTGGAACTTGCCCGTAAAATCCAGACTATTGTATTAGATAAAACTGGCACGATCACCCAAGGAAAACCAGGGGTAACAAACTTTGTGACGGTTCGAGGCACAGCCAATCACAACGAAATCAACCTTCTGTGGTCAGCAGCAGCGGTAGAGCGCAGTTCAGAACATCCCTTGGCAGAAGCGGTGGTTCAGTACGCCGAGTCTCAGCAGATCCCCACAAACCCCCTTCAAAAGGGGGACAAGAAGGGCTCGCTACCAGAACCAGAAAAGTTTGAGGCGATCGCAGGTAGTGGTGTTCAAGGTGTTGTTGAGGGCAAACTTGTGCAAATCGGCACGGGGCGCTGGATGGATGAGTTAGATATTGAGACTCTATCCCTGCAAGGGCAAAAAGTCGCTTGGGAAGACGAAGGCAAAACAGTTGTATTCATAGCTGTTGATGGTGGATTGGAGGGATTAATCGCCATTGCCGACACTCTCAAACCTTCTTCAGAAGTCGCAGTGAGAGCGATGCAACGCATGGGGTTAGAGGTGGTGATGCTGACTGGGGATAATCGACGCACGGCGGAAGCTGTAGCTCAACAAGTTGGAATTAAGCGCGTTTTGGCAGAAGTGCGCCCCGATCAAAAAGCCGACACCGTGAAAAAGCTGCAAGCTGAGGGCAAGATTGTGGCGATGGTGGGAGATGGCATCAACGACGCACCAGCATTGGCTCAAGCTGATGTGGGTTTTGCGATCGGGACGGGGACAGATGTAGCGATAGCAGCTAGCGACATCACCCTGATTTCTGGCGATCTCACTGGCATCGTCACTGCCATTCGACTTTCACGCGCCACGATGCGGAATATTCGCCAGAATCTCTTTTTTGCCTTTGCCTACAACATCGCTGGCATTCCCCTAGCTGCTGGTATTTTATTCCCCTTCTTTGGTTGGTTACTCAACCCAATTATTGCCGGGGCAGCAATGGCATTTAGTTCTGTTTCCGTGGTTACTAATGCTTTGCGCTTGCGTCAGTTCCAGTCAGAAGTGAATCGATAACCAGTATAGTCGCAAAAATTTGCAGGAATGGAGGTAAACAATGATAAGCAAAAGAACAGTTTGGAGCAGTTTTATTGGGGTGGGATTATTGATGGGAATTGCCTCTGGGACAAGAGCTACCGAAATGCCATCGACACAGACTAATCAATTTCGTCGGATTGAGCAACCTTTTGGTCTGAAACTAGGAGTAACGCTGGGGGGTTTAGCGCTAATTGGTGCAGAATTTTGGTGGTTTTTACTCAAAAAGCCCAAAGTCCAAGAAGTCGAACTTCAGCAGGGAATTCAGGAACTCACTGTCACTGTGGATGGCGGTTACCAACCTAACTATATTGTGGTGCAGGCGGGTCAACCCGTGCGGCTCAACTTCTTTCGCAAAGATGCCAATAGTTGCTTAGAAGAAGTCCTGTTGCCTGATTTTGGCATTGATATCAACTTACCTCTAAACAAAACAACATCCGTAGAATTTACCCCACAAAAATCAGGAGAATATCAATTCACCTGCGGCATGAGAATGTTTCGGGGAGTAGTGGCAGTAAAAGCCTCTGACACAGAGAACGCCGCACCAGCTTCAGTTACTCAGAAGCATCCCATTGGTTCCATTTAGCAAATAGCAATTAGGTAAAACCATGAATAACATCAGGAACTTATCATGCATGAACTAATTCAACCTGTCTTAAATAGTGACGAGAAAACTGCCTCTCTGGAATATGGTAAAAGATTGGTTTGAAAGTGCTATGACTAAAGACTTTATCATTGCTGGCTCCTATTTCAGTAATCAGCATGATTGGCATCTGATAACGGTTCGCACTTTCTGCCGGGAGCAATCCGAAAAAGTGAGATGAACCAATTCATTCGCTTTCTTGAGCTGGGGGAGAAGAGGCGCTACGAAGTTTTTCTTTCTCCCTCTGCCTCCCCTAGCCCTATTTTGCTCAACAACCTCAACT
>CASBRB010000382.1 GCA_949127975.1 Oscillatoriales cyanobacterium PMM_0019
AGGCGGCATTGCAGACTGCTTAATAGACAAGTAGTTTCACATAATTCTCGAAGCTCTTGCTGATCGAGCATTTGAAGATATTTTCAAGGGTTATTAGCATACTAAGTACGGAAGACCCGTGGTTCTTAATAAATATAAAATCGACGTAAGAACAAAAAGCACGGTCGCCTACAAGGACATCACCAGGATTAAGGAACTCATATAACCTTCTAGCTAACTGAAGATCGTGGACGTTTAATTTGTCAAAAACTACAGCTACAGCAGCACCAGTGACTAAACTAAATAATACACCAAGTTTAGCTATTGGGAAACCACAACCTGGCTTTTGACTACTAGGTTGGGGGTAAATTTCCTGGTTTTCAGGGGTATCAGGCATAGATGCTGTAGACCCATCTATTACTTTGATATGCCGACCACACCATAATTGAAGATCAGTAACTTTTTTTTCTAAAGAATCTGCTACACTACTAAATAGTAGTGCAAATAATTTCTCTGGCAGGCGTTTTCTAGCTTGGCAGTAACCACCAGTATCCTGAGAAGGAAGTTCTACGTTCTCAGATGCTAACCACGAAATAATGCGACTGACAGCGTTATGGCAAGTTTTATCTGGGTCTAAGACCTGGGATAAAAAAGCCCAAATTATGACGAATGGATCAAAGACCCGACGACGATATTTAATGTCTAATAAATCCAAGTATTCTTGAATCAAGGACTCTGGTAAAAGTTCTCGAAATGGCAGCCCAACACTGTTGGTAAATTTCTCAAGAGAGAATTAGCGCCCGATTAGGCATATTTAAATTAGACATTTTGGACGCTCCTTGCGTTCCTATATTGTTTTACAGGAACTTGGACTTTTTAAAAATTAATAAAAAATTACAATAATTCACAAAACTTTACTCCTACAGCATAGGGGTGCTAATCGCTAGGGGTGGATCTCAGAAAAATATCCCCGGTGCTTGTACTTGTGTCTCCGTGCGCACCGCTATTGAATTGCGCCAACGCCTTGCCACATGGCGTTCGCGAAGCGTGCCGGAGGCAATCCCCGCTATTTTTAGCTGGATCGAGGACCCAAAACTTACGTGCCATTCGACTATGGAGTGCGCTTCAAACTGGCATTTTTCAAACCTGCAAGCGGTCTCAATCCCGATACTGTGGATCTCTACAAACAAAACATCCTGACTGTAACCCAGCAAGTCCACTACAGCACCCGCAATGAAAATTCCATCGATCTGCTACTCAGCATTAACGGCTTACCCGTTGCTACGGTTGAACTGAAAAACCAGTTCACCGGACAGGATGTGGAAAAGGCTAAGCAGCAGTATGGGAGCGATCGCGACAACCAAGAACTACTGTTTCAGTTTAACCGCCGTGCCTTGGTACATTTTGCCGTAGACCCCGATGAAGCCTGGATGACTACCCGCATCGATGGCGACAACACCCGATTCCTTCCTTTCAACAAAGGCTACAACAAGGGCGCAGGAAACCCACCCAACCCAAACGGTTATAAAACTGCCTACCTTTGGGAATATATCTGGACAAAAGACAGTTGGCTAGATATTGTGGGGCGTTTCTTACACCTGGAGCAAGAAACTATTAAGCTCAACGGTAAATCTGCAGTACTTCTTTTAAGTAGTCTTTGGCATAGCGATCGTAAGGAAATTTTTTCATTTCTTTTTGGTGTAACTAGCCGATTTCGAGTTGAGATAATTCCCTTAGATTAAGTTCGATCAACCCAAGGAAATATAGAGTGGTGAATGGGGTTATCCCATTCACCACCAGTATTTTTAAAGAACAGGGCTTCATTATGTAGGCGATTGCTTGCCAAACCGAGCCAATAGTTCAGCTCTGGATAGTTCCAGTAATAGCAGGCTAAACTCATCTGGTGCCAACTGTAATAATGGTTCAACTATCGAACTCAGTTGCTCATCAATTGAACCAAATCTTGCTTTCAAAAAGCTTTCTATAGTAGTACGCCGTTCTCTTAATACTCCTTGTTGTAAACCTTGTTGTAAACCTTGTTGTAAACCTTGTTGTAAGGATTCTTCTCGCCATTGAATAAGTAAAGGTGACAGTTCCATAATCAGCGTCCTCTCTGATTCCTGTAATCGTTTTTTAGCCTGTAAAGTAGCTTGTAAATTGGACAGTACCAACAGCACATTAGTTTTTAACGGATGAGTTGCTGGCAGGTTCCTGAACTCCTTAATTGCCCTTTCTTGTATCTTATTCTTCCCCAGTAGTCTCAGCCACAGAGTTGATGGAATTTCTGGCAACTTATGAATCGCTACGATTGCTGTTCGCTCATATCTTCCCAAAAAATATATCCCTTGTAACCAATTAGCTTCATCAGGAGTAGCTTTGAAACCATCTAGAAGTGCTGTTGATGCAGTAGGAGAGAGTATCCACAAGAAAGGTAGCTCTGAATCCTCTATCCGAGTTTTATTACGTTCCGCTTCATTTTCTATCCTAGCACAAACATCAATTAGTTTTCCCATACAGCTACGGATTTGTCGGGGTTTGACAGCCATCCGAAATGGTTCTATGAGGCAAAGACTAGCAGCAAATCTACCTAATACTCCCAAAACATCAGGGCTGACTGTTGGTTGTGGTGATGGGGCAAACCACACATCTATCTGCCTAGTTTCCCCTGGCACTTCCTGTTCTGTTTCTACTTTCCCTAGTAATGAAAGTACTTCTTTTAAGTAGTCTTTGGCATAGCGATCGTAAGGAAATTTGGTCATTTATTGTTGGTGTGAGGAGAAGCAGTCATAGGACTTACGCACACTGGGCACACTAGGCACACACAGGGGGTTTGCCCCTACGAACCCGCTATATATAGAGGCAGTGCGTAAGTCCTGAGTCATAAAGAATATCTATCAGTTCGTAGTAAGGGCTTTAGCCCTGATCTGATGGTAGCAGTCCTCACTACGAGATTTTAATTATATGTTAC
>CASBRB010000383.1 GCA_949127975.1 Oscillatoriales cyanobacterium PMM_0019
CGACTGTCGATTCATATTTGAGCGACCGTATTGCGCAAACTTTTCAGCTATTTCAGCTCTAGAAGTTTGATTATCCTACTGGCTACTGTCGTTCGTCATTAGTCATTGGTCATGATTAACTGACAAAGGACTAATGACTCTTGACAGATGACTAATGACTTTCAAGCCACAAAAGATGCTAACGATCGCGCGAAAATCATCCTTCCGGCAGATGTCTGCAAAGCAGATGTCACAACTACCCGGAGTTCGCTACCTACATATTTACGGCCTTCTTCTACTACTACCATTGTGCCATCATTCAGGTAGCCAATTCCCTGAGTGGGTTCTTTGCCTTCTTTGATAATTTTGATGTCAATGTTGTCTCCAGGCTGATAAATGGGACGCACTGCTTGCGCTAAGTCGTTAATGTTGAGTACTGGCACTTTCTGCAAGTTGGCGACTTTACTAAGATTGTAGTCGTTTGTCACCAGGGTGCCATTGATTTCTTGGGTGAAACGGACTAACTTAGCATCTACTGTGGCAATATCTTCGTAGTCTGCGGCGTGGATGACGATGCGCTCTGCATACGTTGTCTTCATGCGGTTGAGAATATCTAACCCTCGGCGTCCCCGCATTCTTTTCATGTCGTTGGCTGCATCTGCTAGCTGTTGCAACTCCTGCAACACAAACTGTGGGACTAGGATTTGTCCTTCGAGAAATCCGGTGCCCAGCAGTTCTTCAATCCGACCGTCTATAATACAGCTAGTATCTAAGACTTTGCTGCACGCGGCTTTGAGAGTGCCTTCTGCCACCAACATACTATCCATGTTGTGAGGATTAATCAGCCTTAAGAAGTTTCGCCCGTGAGTATCTGCTAAGCTGACACCCAAGTAGGAAAACATCACACTGCCTAAAATGGCTAGCAGGGGTTTGAGAAAGGTAAACTCCATAGGCATTGGCAGTATGAAAATCGGAGCTAGCATCAGGTTGGCGACTAATAAGCCCATCACTAAACCTACAGATCGCGTCAGCAGTACATCCACTGGCATTCCCCGGACTTGAATTTCCAGGCGACGATATGCTGTTTGCACGCTTAACCCTAGGGCACCGCCAAATAAGGCAGCAAACCCAGCTACTACCCAGCGCAACCCCTCTACATTCGTAACTTGATGTAGCATACCGTCCGGCAGTAGTTTTACGCTGTCGAAACCTATGCCTGCCCCTGCTAGGATGAATAAAATAATAATGATTGCATCAAGCATTGTTTGCTTCCAATTAAAAAAAATCAACTTTCCCGGGATTGGTTCAAAAAATTTAAACCATCTCCAGTTTAGTTTAATTATATATTTACCATCTTGGCACCTCATTCTACCCCATGACATGGCAAAATTTTAGTAACTTAACAAATTTTAATTAATCGTTAATAATTGCTTGAAGGCTAGATTAAAGGTAAACCAAGTGTTAAATCGAGTACAACAAAAAGATGTAGCTGCAGGTGCTGGCATTGCCAGTTCTGCTTATTTACATATTCCATTTTGTAGACGTCGGTGCTATTATTGTGATTTTCCAGTTTATGTAGTTGGCGATCGAAAAACGGGTAAAAACTCTGGCACCATTGAGCAGTACGTTGAGGTGCTATGTCAGGAAATTGCTATCACGCCAGCGTTAGGGCGTTCCCTAGAAACGGTTTTCTTTGGCGGTGGCACTCCTTCAATGCTATCGGTAGAGCAGTTGGGACGACTACTAGAGTTACTAGATAAGCGTTTTCACATTGCCGCTAATGCCGAAATTTCGATGGAAATAGACCCTGGAACGTTTGATAGGCAACAACTCCAAGGCTACCGAGATTTCGGTGTAAATCGAATTAGTATGGGGGTGCAAGCCTTTCAGGATCAATTGTTGCAGATGTGTGGCCGATCGCACACTGTTTCTGATATCTGGGCATCTATAGAATTAATCCGCCTGGTTGGGGTTCCCGATTTCAGCTTAGATTTGATTTCTGGACTGCCCCATCAAACCTTAGAGCAATGGCAAGAATCTTTACAATCAGCAGTAGCGATCGCTCCTACTCATATTTCCACTTACGACCTGATTATAGAGCCAGTCACTGCCTTTGCACGCCAATATCAACCGGGTATTCACCCCTTGCCCACAGATGACACTGCTGCTGATATGTACCGTATCGCCCAACAAATCCTCACCAATGCTGGGTACCAGCATTATGAGATTTCTAATTATGCCCTGCCCACCCATGAATGTCGCCATAATCGGGTTTACTGGGAAAACCGCCCTTACTATGGGTTTGGTATGGGAGCAGCAAGCTACGAAAAGGGGTGTCGTTTTACCAGACCCCGCAAAACACGGGAGTATTATCAGTGGGTGGCAGACTTAATCGATAGCTCCGGCGTGTTTGATTGTCAACAGACGCCAGCAGAGGAAGTGTTGTTAGAAACCTTGATGCTGGGGTTACGGCTGGCAGATGGTTTGAGCTTGTCTACTCTAGCCCAACAGTTTGGCGAGGAGACAGTAGCAAAAATTTGGCAGTGTTTGCAGCCCTACCATCGCCAAGGCTGGGTGGAAATTATCGGGGAAAATGGTTTGGCTGAGAAATTACCTCCCACTGGGCGTGTCAAATTAAGCGATCCGGAAGGGTTCTTATTTTCCAATACTGTTCTGGCTTCTCTGTTTCATCACTTATCATTGACGTCAGAAGGCGCTTAAACAATAAGCTCTTTCGTGACGTTCTCCCCCGCTAACCCTGACGGGTATAACGGGGGCTTCAAAGATAGAATATCCATTACTAACAGAGTAATCTATCTCTAAAGTTTCACAGTTCAACGGGTGAGTATCCCCTA
>CASBRB010000384.1 GCA_949127975.1 Oscillatoriales cyanobacterium PMM_0019
GGTGATTGCCCGATTAGCTCGAATAAGAAACTGGGGAAGGTTAGAAATAGTTGGTAGAAAATTGAGTCGGTTCTCACAATTCCTCAATGATAGACTTAAGTATTTATTGTAGGTTGGTTGCACTCCAATTAGGGGCAACCACGAGGGTAGGGGGGAGCAATCCGAAAAAGTGAGATGAACCAATCCATGAGGTGGGGGAGTGTGGGAGGGCAACCACAGGGGGATTGCCCCTACATGAAAACCTTGGGTAACTCTGCTGCTCAACCTTTCAGCCAATTGAAAGCCTTCGTTCCCAAGCCCAGGCTGGGAACGAGAAGAAACGTGAATAGCTGTTTTCCCATCACCCATTACTAATCTTTTATTCTCGATGGTAGGTAACTTACGGTGTATCCTTTGATTCTACGACAATGAGACCACTATACACATCATCGGTGTCGGTAACTTCTCGCAGTTGGCGAACAAATTCAGCTCCTTTGAGCCTCATACCAAGCTCAAACAGAATTTCTGCCATGTCATCCCTGGACACTTTGGATTGTCTCAGGTTCGAGAAGTGCCTCTCTATTTCTTCAAGCACATAAGTCCTGAGATTGCGGACATCTTCATGCAGGCTATTTCTTGTTTCTGAAAGTTCACTCTTAAGCGATGATGTTTGCTTATCTAATGCTTCATCCAAAGCTTCTATCGTGTTAGAAAATCTTTTGTTAATCCTGTCTAGTTGCTGCCGAATATCCTGGCTTTCATCCTGAGCATTTAAGTTGACAGCCTTAATTTTTTTCTCCAAAGAATCAATCGCTGCACGTAGCTCTATAGAGAAACCATTTCTGAGTTGCTCTACCCGATCGCGTATTTCTTGCCGCAACACTACTAAGTCGGACTCTATATGCTGAAAGCGATTGTCATAGTCTCTCAACTGTGAGCCTACAATTATATCGCGAATCTGGTCAATATTTCCCAGCCTTTCTCGCATTTGTTCTTTTGTGAGTTCACTCATGTTACCACCTCTAATCCATTTTGGTTATTACCGATATTAGCCAGTTTCACTGGCAGTCTGACTGTAAAAGTTGTGCCTACATTCACCTCACTTTCTACACTAATTTCACCATTATGTAAATCCACCCCCTGCTTGACTATCGCCATTCCCAATCCCGTGCCAGGGATGTCGCCAACATTAGTCGCCCGATGGAACGTCTCAAACAGATGTTCCCGATCCTCTGGCGGAATGCCAATGCCTTCGTCTCGCACCTGAAACACTACTACTTCATTGTGACAGCAACAGGACACGTAAACATTACTTCCCTGAGAAGAATACTTAATGGCATTCGTCAGTAAATTTGCTAAAATCTGTCGGAGAATTTTTTCGTCAAAGTAGGCATAATTGCTTTCGCCTTGGCTGGTAAAGTTAATCTGGTGCTGTTTGCCAGCAGTCAGTTGCATTTCATAGACCAATTCTTGGCAAAATTCAACTGGGTTGAGCCTTGCCAGGTTTAATACTAGTTTGTTAGCTTCTGCTTTGCCGATCGTCAACACATCCTCCAGCAGGTGCTTCATGTTTTGCACTGCTGTGTAAATGCGCTCGAAATGCTGACGCTTTTTGGCTTCAGTGAATTTGTCGCTGTAATTTTCCAGCATTTCGCTAGACAGTAAAATTATGTTCAGAGGGGTGCGGAATTCATGGGAAGCCATAGAGATGAAGCGAGATTTAAGTTCACTGAATTCTCTTTCCTTTTCCAGCGCATTGCGCATTTCTGACTCAGCGTTTTTGCGCTCAGTTATGTCTTCCCCGATGCCAGCGATGCGATAAACCTCTCCTGATTCGTTACAAATGGGAAACTCACGCGCCCATATCCAACGAATTGAGCCATCAGTTCGTATCACCCGATACTCTTCATTAAAGAATTTTCCACCTCGCATTCGTTCCTCAAGAGCCGCGATTGTCCGCAGGCGATCGTCCGGATGGATACTATCTAGCCAAGATTGCGGCTGTTGGTACAAACTCTCACATGAACGACCCCAGACTTTCTCGTATGCAGGACTAATATAGAGTATTTTGTGCGAATTGGGGTTAAGCAGCCAGAAAACTTCGCTAATGTTTTCTGTCAGTTGACGGAATTGCTTCTCGCTTTCTTGCACTGCCTCTACCAGTTGAGCTGCTATCAGGGCAATCCCCACCTGGTTCGCCAGTTGTTGTAGGAGTTCAATTTCAAACCTGTCCCAGTGACGTGGATTAGTGCATTGATGGGCAATCAGCAAACCCCAAAGTTCTTCCCCTTGAAGAATTGGCACTACCAGTTTGGCTTTCACTCCTAGTGAACGCAGAAATTCCACATGGCAAGGCGAAATGAAAGCATTTTCTACATCCTCAATGTTCTGAATTCGTCCCTGTCGGTACATGGCATGGTACTCTGGCGGAAAAATTTCTGGCAGAAAGGCTCTACCTCGCAAGGTTGGGTAGTTGGGGACGACTGCCTCCTTGACAACATTGCTGCCAGTGCCATCTGGCAAAACGCGCAGGATGAGAACTCGATCTGCTTGCAGGAGTTCCCGCACTTCGGTAACGGTGGTTTCGAGAATTTCCTCTATTTGTAATGATTGGCGAATCTTAAGTGTAATTTCGGTCAGCAGTTGCGATCGCATAGTCTGGCGTCGTAACTCCTCTTCGGCTCGCTTCCGTTCAGTCACATCCCTACCTACATAGATAAAGTTTGGGAAATCTTCAATTTTTCCTTGAATTAGTGAACAAGAAAATGAAACGAAAATTTCTGTTTTATTTTTCGTCAAACAAAGTATTTCTCCAGTATGCTGAAAACATTGCTGTAAAAAATGCTCGTCTTCAATTATTTTGGAAATTGGTTGACCAATTAGCTCTGTCTCGCTATATCCAAATAAATATTGAGCCGCTCGATTTATTTTTTTTATAGTTCCCGTTCTGTTAGTTACAAACAAAGCATCTGCCATTGAAGTAATAATTTTATCAAGACAATCTTCTGAAGCAGCCAAGCTACTTAATAGCAGATTGGCTTCGTTTGCTCTTTGTAATAATTTCTCCTTCAACAGCATACTCTCGGTAACATCTTCTGTGTAAATAATTAACTGATTTTTAGAAGTTTTTTCATTTTGCTCTCTAATAGCATATAGGTCAATATAAATGGGCTCTCTAGGCGTAGCGCTGTTCTGGGATGAACCCCCAGAACGCTCATCTGAAAACCGGAAAATTCCTTTTAACTCAAAACTACTCTGCTCTCCTTGCAGAATGGCTCTGAGACAATCTTCAGAGCCAACCAGTTCAGGAAAGCCATTGCGGACATCTGCGCCGACTACCACTGCACTGGGACAATCGGCAAAACGTTGTATGCCCCAGGAAAGTTCCAGGATGTGGAAATTTTCGTCTAGGGTGAGATACTCGATCTGGCGCGGGGCTAGGAACCTTTTTAAACGCTGCATTTGTGCTTTATCATCTAAAAGCCTCACGGGAGCGTGGAAACCACCATTTTTTAAGTGGTGGAGGAAACGGCGACAAAGGCTTATTTATTAGCCGTCCCCCTTTCGGGGTAGATAGAAAGAGGTGCAGTTTCTACCCAATTCCTGTTTGTTAGCTGGAAACGCCCTATCCTGCACGATGTAAAGTTAGCCGTCCCTAAGAGGGACCGCTGCGCTAACGCCAAAGTTATCGGTCGGTACTATCCAAGCAGCACTGTCTTACCCCTCGTAAAACTGTTTAACCACTCGGTTCTAGAGCATGGAACTGGCTACGCATTGTCCTCGGTAGGTCTGGAACTCTTGCCGATAACGTAGTTTTCCCCATTACTGGGCTCAGGCTGGTCAACTACCTAAAGTTAGAGGCACGAAGCCCCGTCTCTTTAGAGCGGGGTGCTGACACTTA
>CASBRB010000385.1 GCA_949127975.1 Oscillatoriales cyanobacterium PMM_0019
AGACCTCCAACACCGGATGAAGTCGATCTCTACGAAGTACCGGAATGGCAGCGTTTAGATGTCAAACCTGGGATGACTGGTGAGTGGCAGGTGAACGGCCGATCGACTGTACGCAATTTTGAGGATGTCATCCGCTTGGATTTACGGTATCAAACAAATTGGAGTCTCATGTATGACCTAAAACTCATTTTGAAAACCATTCTAATTTTGTTTCACAAAAACAGTGGTGCTGTTTAACATTCCGCCAATAAAACATTCACGTCTTCAGGTTCAGACAGATTTGAATGCTCTGACAGAAGTTTTGCAATGGTATGAGCAATTCAATCAACCGCCTCTGTCTTATGACCTGTGGTGGCAGTCTAAAGTGGCGTTAGATGAAGGCTTTACCAATGCTGTGCTACATGCACATCTACACTTACCACCCACAACTCCCATTGAAATTGAAGTTATAGTCTTTGCCGACTATCTAGAGATGCGGATTTTCGATCAAGGACAACCATTTAACTTAGCAGAAAAGTTACAAACCCTCCACCACCAAAATCTTAACCCCTTGGAAAAAGAAGGAGGTAGAGGGCTAATTTTCATGCAACACCTGTGTGATGAGCTTGATTACCTGCGATTATCAAACCAGCAGAATTGTTTGGTGATGCGAAAAAAAATAAACAATTAAAGAAGGAGTCAGGAGCCAGAATACAGGAGTCAGGAGAAATCAGTGAGGGACTTAAACCCATCACTGCATTTTCGACCCATAAAACTCCGTTTTTGGTATTAGTGGGGGATTGAAACCCATTTAGTCATCCGCCAGTCGCACATAATTTTATTCTGACTCCTGACTCCTGACTCCTGACTCCTGTTAAATTTCTGCCACCGCTCTTTCAATTAAGCGACGAGCCAGGGTTTGAGTGCCAGTGTGTTCGTAGTAGTTGGTTGTCATGTCAAGGAAGGCACCAAGATAGTCCAACTTGTCAGCAGAAATTTCTACAAATTTCTGCATATTGTTAATTACATTTTCTGGCGTCAAACCTCGTCCCGAAACAAAACCACTCATCCAGCCTTTAACTGAGTCGAAGCTTTGATTAATAAAGTTAAGCTGTCCAGCGGTATTGCCCCCAGGAATTAAATCCTTGACGCTTTGGAAGGTATTATTTTGTTCCAATTCTGTAGGATTTGTGCCATTGAGGGTGGATAAAGCTTTGAGGATAAAGTCGGGACCGAGGGGAATCAAACCATCAATGCAAACCAAAGCAGCCATCCGCATCAAAGATTCACCACTGTAATCCCCTAGAGATCCCACAAAATCCCCGATGCTGTCCCCGGGAATACCGTTAATTTGGCAGAAGGCAACCAACTCAACCACCAATTTCATACACAAGTCAATGGTTTGAGCCTTGTCCGCTTTTGGTGTGATTTTATTTAAAAAACCCATCAGGGGGATTTTTTCACCGACTTTGTTAGCCAAGGCAGCGGCACCCAAAGCACTATCGGTACGATCGACCGTTTGGTAGAGCCACATGGCTCGCTGGTATCCCTGAGATTTGTCGTTGTACAGACAAACGGCGCGATCGCCAATTTGCTGAATCAGGCTTTCGTCAGTTTCGCCGGTGACTGTACGAATGGTGTTAGTAAAGCCAACTAGATTGTCCCACTGCCCAGGAACGACAAAGTCGAGCGATCGCAGTACCATAATAGTCATGTTATTGGTTGGTAGCTGATCAACCAATTCAAAAATCGATTTGCTCATAGCAGTCTCCTTGTTGAGAATTTTTGATTATTGACGGTTAGCTTGGGCTATTTTAGGTTAGCCAGACCATTGAGATCGAATTGTTTGAGCCAAGCATCGCGATCGCTCTTAGTAAAGGAAGGATCGCGGGATAGGACTTTAACTTGGTAGTGCCCGACCAAAACGGCGGTTTGAGTGTTGCCAACATCAACCGCAGGATAACCACCGATTTTCTGAGTGCTCGACTGGAATTTTTTGGCAGCATCGGGGAGGTTGACTGTATCAGAAATGGACAGCATCGCCACATTCTTGCCGTTTTTGTTCAACTTAGCTTCGGCAAAACCTTTTTTCTCCTGGGTAAAGACGCGATCGTAGCCGCCACCACCCTTAGGTAAGAATTTGTTGAAGCTGCTACCCTGTTGGGACTCTTTGACTACCGCCGGAGTTGCTCCCCTTTTGGTGCTTTCGATTTGCGCCTGGTCGAAACGGGAAGGCTGCTTCGCCGAACAGGAAGTCACCAGCAGTAACACAGCTAGTAAAAATGGTGCTAAAATTCTCCGCAAACCAGGAAAAATCATCGCTCAATCCTCATAATTGGGTGTATCCTACTATTGTGGCTTACTATGGGCAAGTTCGCTCTCGGAACCAAGAATCCCCGTCTATGACGAGCGGGGAGTGTCAAAATGCTATAAATGTCTCCTTCCGTCAGGATTTAAGCACATCACAATTGAAGTCTGTCTCAGAAAGAAAGTAGCACTGAAGGGTTCTCAGCCTAAACTGGAACTTTTCAAACTACTTAGTAAGTCCTGATCGTTAAAAATTGATGCACTAAGGATATGAGAATTTTAATTTATTCCTATAACTACCATCCAGAACCGATCGGTATCGCCCCCCTGATGACAGAGCTAGCAGAAGGTTTGGTCGAGCGGGGTCACTCTGTACGTGTCGTCACTGGCATGCCCAACTACCCTCAACGTCGCATCTATCCAGAATACCGAGGGAAATTGTACCTCACCGAAAAAAGAAACGGTGTTATCATTCAGCGCAGTTATGTCTGGATTCGCCCGAAGCCAAGTTTTGCTGACAGGGTGTTACTCGATAGTAGCTTTGTTACCACCAGTTTAGTGCAAGCTTTCACAGGCTGGCGTCCGGATGTGATTCTTCTCACCGTGCCACCGCTGCCAGTATCAGTTCCGGCAGCTCTGCTAGGTTGGATTTACAGGTGTCCGGTGGTATTGAATCTCCAGGATATTTTGCCAGAAGCAGCCGTCCACACTGGCTTGCTGAGAAACAAAGCTTTGATTGGCGTATTTGCTGCTCTAGAAAAATTTGCCTACCGCACAGCAACCAAAATTAGTGTAATTGCCGATAGTTTTGTTGATAATCTCGTCGCCAAAGGCGTCCCACCTAGCAAAATTGAAACGATCCCTAACTGGGTTAATATTAATTTTATCCAACCCTTGCCGAAAAACAACCCTTTCCGCACGGCTCATCAACTCACCGACAAATTTGTCGTTCTTTACTCTGGCAACATTGCCCTCACCCAAAGTTTAGAAACCGTTGTTGAAGCTGCGGATTGCCTGCGCGATATTCCAGATATTACCTTTGTGATTGTGGGAGAAGAGCAAGCTTTGGAGCAATTGCGGCAGCAGGCGCGAATCGGCCGTCTAGGGAATATCAAACTGCTGCCGTTACAACCCCGCGAACAACTACCCCAAATGCTGGCAGCCGCTGATATAGGGTTAGTGATGCAAAAGCACAACGTGATTTCTTTCAATATGCCTTCTAAAATTCAGTTGATACTTGCCAGTGGTCGCCCGATCGTCGCTTCTGTTCCCCAGTATGGCACAGCCGCCGCAGCCGTGCTTTCTTCAGGTGGCGGAATTGTCGTTCCTCCAGAAGACCCTTCCGCCCTGGCAGATGCAATTCTTAACTTGTACAAAAATCCCCATAAAGCAGAAATATTTGGTAAAAAAGGAAGAGAGTACGCAGAAAAAAAATATGCGCTCCAGGAAGCATTGAACCGATACGAGGAAATGTTTGCCGCAGTCATTGAGGCTTAAATCCGTTTCTGGCATTTAGGAGTTTTTTTATTGTGATGCGCGATATTGTTTTAGCCTGGTTAGCAGATAACGTCCCAGCTTCTCGCCTGCAACATATTCTGGGTGTCGAACAGATGGCTTACCAAATGGCTCACCATTACCAGCTCGATGTGTCAAAGGCAGCTCAAGCAGGGTTAATGCACGACTTGGCTAAATATTTTAAACCTAACCAACTATGGGAAATGGCAGTCTCAGAAGGCTTGCCACTAGATCCGGTAGATGAAAAAAATCCCCATCTGCTACATGCTGATGTCAGTGCGATCGTGGCTAGGGATCGGTTCGGTGTGGAGGATGAAGAAATTTTACAGGCGATCGCAAATCACACCTTAGGCAGACCAGGGATGAGCTTACTCAGTTGTATAATCTATATAGCAGATACTATAGAACCAACCCGAGGCGACACTCCTGAATTGGAGGCTTTACGACAGCTCTGCTGGCAAGATCTCTATAAAACAGTCTGGTTTACCTCCGATTACTCTCTAAAATATCTGCTGGATAAGCGTTGTTTAATTCACCCACGGACGATTATAACTCGTAATTGGGCAATGGAAATGGCAAGTAAAAAACTGCAAACGACAGATTCTTCGATAAAAGTATTTTGAACAAGGAATTTAGCAGCTCAATGTCAAAATCTTTCTATACCTCCTCCACAATAGTAGCCAATAAAGCACCACAACCAGATACGAGCAAAAACCTGGCAATAACTATAGCCCAAGCAGCAGATGACCGCAAAGGCTCAGACATTGTCTTGCTCGAAGTAGCAGAGGTGTCGTATCTAGCGGATTACTTTGTAATGACCACAGGTTTTTCCAGAGTGCAGGTAAGAGCCATCTGCCAATCAATTCAAGAAAAAGTGGAAACGGTGTGGCAAAGGACTCCGCTGCGGGTGGAAGGAAAAGAAAGTGGCAGTTGGGTGTTAATGGACTACGGCGATGTGATTGTCCACATAATGTTGCCGGATGAGCGCGAGTTTTATAATCTGGAAGCATTCTGGGGTCATGCTGAAAGAATAGAATTTTCAGCCCTCTTGATAAATATCGAACACCTTTAACAAGGCGCTAAAGAAAGGCTGAACCTATGGAGCAGCAGTCTTCAGTATGTCCAGTGCCCAGAGAACAGCAACCAATCAATGAATACCAGCAATTAAAAGAATCTTGTTTTTTTGGCTGGGCAAGGCTGGATGTGCAAGGGTATATAAAAAAGCTGGGTTGGATATGGCTCTGGAGCTGGCTGATAGCTGGACCATTGGCAGCGGCGAGTTTTGCTCCGCTAACATATCCCGGCCAGTTTATGCTCTGCGGTGCTGGAGGAGCCAGCATATTTGTAGCGTTAAGTGTGCTTCGTCTTTACTTGGGCTGGTCCTACGTAGGCTCGCGCTTGCAGCGAGAAACGGTATTCTATGAAGAATCGGGTTGGTATGATGGGCAAACCTGGCAGAAAACAGAGGAAATCCTGGCACGCGATCGCTTAGTTGCCACCTACGAAGTTGAACCGATTTTGCTCAGGCTGAAGCGGACAGGTGTCTATTTGGCGATCGTAGCATTCGGTGGCAGCTTAATTTGGAACTTTTTGTGATGGGGTGATTTGTTCACCAAAGACTAATGACTAATGACAAAAAAAATGATACACTCTACCCATGACTAGGGGAAAACGAACTCAAGCATCAGAACTAGAAGTCCGGTTGTTGCGTGAAGGGATTGCTGAATCTACTCATCGAGCCCAAGCAGTCGTATGTGACAACCGAGGACGGGTTTTATCGGTTGCGGGTAGCTCAGAAACGGCATCATTTGCCCGTTCAGCTCTCAAACCATTTCAAGCCTTGGCTGTCACAACCACCGGTACACTAGAACGCTACCATCTCACTGACAGAGACTTAGCGATTATTTGTAGCTCCCACCAGGGCACGATTCAACAGGTACGGCAAGTTTTTAACATCTTGTGGCGCTGTGATGTCGATCCCTCAGCACTACAGTGCCCAACCCCAGAAGGCAAGCGAAGTCCTCTGGAATACAACTGTTCTGGTAAACACGCTGGCATGTTAGCCGTGTGTCAGCAACGCCATTGGCCGCTCAACACTTACTTGCATCGCAGCAATCCGGTGCAAAAGCTGATTTTAAGTAAAGTGGCAGAGTTGCTGCGCATGCCAGCAGAAGAATTTATTATGGTTCACGATGATTGTGGGGCTCCTACTTATCTGATGCAACTGGGGCAAATGGCATCCCTGTATGCCCAGCTAGCTTCTGGTGTAAATTTAGATCTGGAGCGGATGGTCCGCGCCATGATTAATCACCCCACCTTGGTAGCGGGAACTGGGATGTTCGATACCGAACTAATGCGGTTAACCCAAGGAGAACTGGTGAGTAAAGCCGGAGCAGAAGGGATTCAGTGCCTTGGCAGAGTTGGCGAGGGTATGGGGTTAGCGATTAAGGTCATGGATGGAGCGAAACGGGCAAAGTATGCTGTTGCCATCCACTTACTCCAGCAGATGGGCTGGATTAGTCCAACGGTTGCCCAAAACCTGGCTGAAAGCTTTATGAATTTGGGAAAATTCAAGCGCCTAGAAGTTTTAGGAGAATTATCTATGATCTAGTTGACACTTCTTTTAGTTTGTGGTTATACTATAAATATCAACGCGGGGTAGAGCAGTCTGGTAGCTCGTCGGGCTCATAACCCGAAGGTCATTGGTTCAAATCCAGTCCCCGCCACCAAAACCAAATATCAAAGCGGGGTAGAGCAGTCTGGTAGCTCGTCGGGCTCATAACCCGAAGGTCATTGGTTCAAATCCACTCTCCGCCACCAAATCTCCAAGAACAGCAAAGCTGCAATAATTAATTATTGCAGCTTTGCTTTTTGTTAATTATTCCAGTATCCATATGGTAAATTTTAACTAGCCTGACTCCTGACTCCTGACTCCTGCTATAAATGACATTTAACTCATTTGAATTTTTAGTCTTTTTTGTAGTTACCTATTTTCTGTACCGTATCCTTCCTTTACGTGGTCAGAACTTATTATTGCTTATTGCCAGCTATTTCTTCTACGGCTGGTGGGACGTGCATTTTCTTTTTCTGATTGTATTATCAACCGCAATTGACTTCTATTGCGGGGCGATGATTGATACTGGTCGCTTAGCAGTCTCCAAACGCAGGGTGGCTTCTGGGTCAATTATTTTGGCTGCGTTGTTTTTCGATACATTGCAGTGGAGTGGGGTTCGCTTCAGAGCAGAACCAATAGCATTATCAATCGAGTGGTCACAACTGCTACCTGCTTCTTTGTCAGGGTGGTTGGTATTTCTTGGGGCACTGGCAGTGGTAGCAATTACTAACCTGCTGTATCCACGGTTCACTTCTCTTGAGGAAAAACAACGACGCAAATTGTTCCTGTGGGTCAGTGTATGCACTAACCTAGCACTCCTTGGCTTCTTTAAGTACTTCAATTTCTTTATTAGCAGTGCTGAGAGAGTAATTGGTGCGCTTGGCATTCACGCCGATTTTGTGCATTTAAACATTATTCTGCCTGTAGGGATCTCGTTTTACACGTTTAAGGCAATAAGCTACGCCTGCGACATTTATCGAGGAAAAATGGCGGCATCGTACCAATTTTGGGACTTTGCTCTCTTCTGGGCTTATTTTCCGCCATTGTTTGCTGGCCCAATCGATCGGGCCTCAAGCTTACTCCCTCAGTTATCAAATCCACGTCAGCTAAGTTTTGAGCAATCTGCCCAAGGCTTGTTCTTGATCTTATTGGGCTTGTTCAAGAAGGTGGCGATCGCTGACGGAGTAGCAGGTTCAGTCAATGCCATCTATGGAACTACGGGTGTGCTTTCCTGGATTGATGTCGTTTTGGCAACATTCCTCTACGCTGTCCAAATCTACTGCGATTTCTGCGGCTACTCAGAAATCGCTAGGGGTGTATCCAAATTGTTTGGCATAGAATTGATGGTCAACTTCAATCTCCCCTATTTCTCAAAAGATCCTAGTGAGTTCTGGCGTCGCTGGCACATTAGCCTCTCCACTTGGCTAAGGGATTACCTCTACATTCCCCTAGGTGGAAGTCGTCAAAATAGCCGTAGAACTTATCAAAATTTAATGACGACAATGGTGCTTGGCGGACTTTGGCATGGAGCCGCCTGGAACTTTGTCCTTTGGGGATTTTATCACGGGGCGCTTCTGTGCGTATATCGAGCCTTTACCCCTAAGATTAATCAACAACCACGTAGCAAAAATAATCTCAGGCTCCTAAAAACGTTACTTGCCACTATATCCTTTTTTATAATTACTTGCTATGGATGGCTGTTGTTCCGAGCGACTTCTCTGGCTCAGATTATCACATTCACAAAAATTCTTTTTATAGATTTTGGAAACTTAGCCCTCAGTATGCCTAAACCGCCGTTGCCTGCGCTCTTGGGGATTCCACTACTGATTGCCTATGAACTTTTTGAATATCAAACTAACAATCCATATTTTTCCCGTCGCTATCCAACACCAGCGCGGGCAGCCCTATACGCAGCACTAATCATTATTCTATTGATGGGAGAAAGCAATGCACCTGCACAATTCATTTATTCCCAGTTTTAATTTACGTACCGCTAAAGCAATTCGGAAGAGTGTAGTAATCGGTTTGTGGATACTTTTCTTCCTGGTTGTATTCGATGTTTCAATTAATTTTCTGTTTCCGTATCCATTAGACCCTCACGTAACTTCTCCTGGGGAACTTAAGGTCTATTTTGAATATGGACGCTCTATTGAAGGAAAGCTTTCACGGGCGATCGGTTCCACGGACGAATCGAGTTCATCGATCGCCCAGGTTGGTTGGTTAGATCCAGAGTTATGGAAAAAATTAAATGTACCAGTCAGCCGTGGTCCTAATGAAGACTTACTTGTTGCCATCTACGGCATGTCATTTTCAAATAACGTGGGTGAGGCAATGAAGGAAATCGATTCCAGGATCGGTTTGAGAATGATTGCTGGACCGGCAGCCCCACCAAATTATTCATTAGCCGCATACACTCTAGATCGGGGTAGACACCAAGCTGATGTAGTCATTCTAGGGCTTCTCGCTTCCAGCGTCAAAGCAATTAAAACCATGAACGGCATGACGTGGCAGTTTGAAAGCCCTGCTCCTTACACCTACCCACGATACCTTTTGGAAGACGGCAAGCTAAAGGCAATCTGGCCAAAGATTATGTCGTTGAATCAATTCCGCACTGCTCTACACGACAAGCAACAATGGGACGCATTTGTAACTCAAATTCGAGAACACGATCAATTTTATAGCTCATTCCTGTTCCAGCGGAATTTCCTGGATAATTCTGTACTGGTACGCTTGATTCGCAGGGCTTGGGCACAACGTCATCAAATGACGGTGACAAATCAGATTCATGACTCAAGAGGGTTTAACGCCGAATCAGAAATCCCGGTTTTAAAAGCGATAGTTACGGAGTTTGCGGCAACGGCTAAAGCTGATGGCAAAATGCCTATTGTACTCCTGCTCAACGATCGGGGATATGAAGATCATTTGTTCCAGGCGTTGAAGCCGACCCTAGAAAACGCCTCAATTCCATATTTGAGTACTCATAACATTGCTCCAGCCACTGACATAAGAAACTTCGTTAGTGATGGACACTTCACCAAAAGCGCCAACAAATCAATAGCAGAAGCCTTACTAAAGTTGATAAAATCACATTTTGCACCATTGAATAAATCAGTACTGTAGCCATTGTAAAGTTTAATTCATCAAGCAGTGTCATATGGCTCAATGTCTATTCAGCAAGCTCTAACTAAGCCATCTAAATATCCCTCCTTTCTTGAGTTCTTTTTGAATTTTATTAATCTTCTCTACTGCATTAATGTAATTTTTAGTCTTTCCTTGCGACTGATAAAGATCTTTGGCTTTCTCAAGCTCCGATAGTGCAGCTTGTTTATCTCCTAAATCGGAGTAAACCATCCCCCGATTATTGTAGGCAGAAGCAAAGTCAGGTTGGAGTTTAATAGCTTGAGTGTAATCTGCTAGTGCTGCTTGCTTATTTCCTAAATGACTGTAAACACCTCCCCGATTATTGTAGGCAGAAACATAGTCAGGATTGAGCTTAATTGCTTGGTTAAAATCCGATATTGCTGCTTGCTCATTGCCTAAATCCTTGTAAAAAAGCCCCCGATTGTAGTAGGTAGTAGCATAGTCAGGTTTGAGTTGAATGGCTTGAGTGTAATCTGCTAGTGCTGCTTGCTTATTGCCTAAATCACTGTAAACACGCCCCCGATTATTATAGGCATTAACATGGTCAGCTTGGAGTTTAATTGCTTGATTATAATCTGATAGTGCTGCCTGTTTATTTCCTAAATTGGAGTAAACATTTCCCCGATTGTAGTAGGCACTACCCCAGTCTGGTTGTAGTTTAATTGCTTGATTATAATCCGATAGTGCTGCTTGGTTATTTCCTAAATCGGAGTAAACACACCCCCGTCCTAAATAGGCATCAGCAGTATTGTTAGGATCGAGTTTAAGTTTAATAGCTTGGGTAAAATCTGCTAAAGCCGCTTGCTTATTTCCTAATTTGCTAACAGCAAACCCCCGGTATACGTAGCTAGCATCAAAGCCAGGATCAAGTTGAATCGCTTGATTTAATTTTTCTATTGCTGCTGACAAATTCCCTGCTTCATATTCATCCACTCCACGAAGAAAGTAATCCTCATAATCTTGACTAATCATTCGCTGAATGTAGGCTTTAGCATGGTCAGGGTTGAGTTTAATGGCTTGGTTATAATCTGATATTGCTGCTTGATTATTCCCTAAATACCCGTAAGCACACCCTCGATTGTAGTAGGCAGAAGCAAAGTCAGGTTGGAGTTTAATGGCTTGAGTGTAATCTGCTATTGCTGCTTGATTATTCCCTAAAACCTTGTAAAGAATCGCCCGATCAATATAGGCAGTAGCCTCGTCAGGGTTGAGTTTAATTGCTTGGTTAAAATCTGATAATGCTGCTTGGTTATTTCCTAAATTGTATAACTTCCTGCCCCGATTGTGGGTAGATCGCGTAAATACCACCTGCTTCTGGTGCTGAATCCACATTGTTACTGTTAAATGGTTTTACATCGCCTGCGTTCATGTTGTCATCCTCATTTTAATCAGTGGCATAACCATTAAACCTTATAACAGCATTTTACTACTCTGTACTCCAGTGCATGACAAAAACTTATCAATTCTTAATAACTGAGCAGTTATGATTTAGTTGCTGCTAAAAATCTGCCAATGGGTAGTGGTGCCATTAAAAGTTTAATTCGTCAATCAGTAAATCTCCGAATGAAAGGAAATGGTAAATTCTGGTTAAAAGACAACGCCGAAATTATGTTACACGCTCGGTGTCAATGTTTAGCAGGTCTAGCTTTATGACGGCGGATCGCGTCAAACAAATTTGTCCCGATGGACGGCTGGTAGCCTCACTACCCAAGTTTTACATTAGATACCTGGATTGGTAATGATCGCTATCCTTCACCGATCTGACAATATGTCTGCCTCCCGACAAAGGCGATCGCGCTTGGATTCTTCATTTTCTACAAAAGTTTCTTCTAACTGATCTTTTAGTTCCATAGGACGCATAAATTGAGGTTTAGCCTCAAACTCTTGAACAGCTATATCTTCTTTAGAAGTAGTCTTTTCTAACTCTTCCGATGAAGATAAGGGGTCTTTTTGAGGAAGTATTGTTTGTACATAAGATGTAGAAGGTGAGATTAATGGAACAATCTGAGCAGGGGGAGAGCCTCCACCCATTAGGGAAGTAAAAGTTTGCACAAGCGCGAAGCCTTTTTCCAAACGTTCGCCGATGGTGGGCTCTTTCTCCATTTCATTAATTTTGCCTCCGAGAAAGACATGATAATCATTGCATTCTGTCAAAGATTGCTGATATCGTTCGGACAAAATTTTAAAATATGGTTCAAAACGCTCGTATTGACGATCGTGCCAACAATCTTTAAGTTGCTCCCATTGCCTGATTAAGTTACCCCATTCATCTTCAACATTGTGGATAAAAATCCCTAGTTTGTGTTGATAATTTTGAGCGTCTTTAATGTTAAATCCCAGCATATTCTTAATAAAAGTTTTTAGATAATTCGTGTAGTGGATGAGAAGTATACCCAAGGCGTACCTCTCACAGTTATAAGAGCGCTGTATTCTTTGGTCTTTTACATATTAACCGTTTGAGCAGCAGTTTCAGATGCGCGAATGCGCTCTTCTAGAAATTGGTTATAGTCTTGGCATTGAGATTCACATTCACTGTAGGTGCGACAGAGAGCCTCAAAAAAAGGTTCAAAACGGTCATATTGACGATCTTGCCAGCAACTTCGTAAGTTCTGCCATTGATTTAGCACTGTTTTCCAGTCACCGCCGATAGTTTCTTGGAAACGTTGCAGTTGTTGGAGGAGGTTTTGAGTATCTTCAAAACTGATACCAGAAATTCCATTAGTCATTAAAATTCTCCAAAATAGATAAATTAGCCTAAAGCGTTGCGTACTGCTTCTTGGTAACGATTCAACTGTTCGGCAGCATCTCGTCCTGCTTCGACAGCTTGGGCGATCGATTGGCGAGTTGTGTCGAAGTTTAGGGCAAACTCGTCTTTTTGCCTACCTATAAAGGTTTCGCTACAACGCGACCATTCAGTGTTGAGTGATTGTAATTCTTGTTCTAGGGTGTCTTGAAAATTAGCTAGGGCGCGGGCAAATTCTGCTAATACTTCAGGATCGACATGAATATCTACGGACATAGTAAACTCCAAAAATGGGAAGAGGGCTCGGCGGAAACTCTTACTTACGCTGCTTTAATGCTTGGGCATAGGTATTAATGGCTTCCTCAGACAGTAAGGCATAGGGACGCAACTTTTCAGGGGGCTTGGGCGTAGAAGCATCGGTAAAATAGGCTTGGGAATCGCGCAAATTCTTCGCAATGCTCTCACCGAGAAAGTCTTGGGAATCGCGATCGCTCATTTTGAGTGCCACTCGCAGATCGAAATGGGTTAATGCTGCCCGACTTCCGCCAAACAACTGCTGAAATGCTTTAAAATCGCTCAACCACAACACCAGATGAATGCCTAACTCAGAACCTTTGCTGGCAATGTCTAAAAGCTTTTTGGCATCCGGAGACATCTCATCACCCATGCGTCCCGCAACAGGACGGAAGCAATTCATCTGACTCAGGCTGCCCAGGGCAAATACAAAGAAAAGAGACTTACCAAAATCCATCGTATTGGGATCGGTTTGACGAATATTTTGGCGGCTGTCAAACTCTTTTGTAACTTGCTGCCAAATCATTTCAGCGCGGTCAATTCGGCGTTTGGGGTCGGGGACTCGCTTACCAATAATTTCTGCCTTATCAAAGTACATACTTAAGCAGTCGCGGAAGGTGGGGAGAAGCTCGGCAATTTCTTCCTCTGACAGGGAAAGATCGACTATGTTAAATTCAATTAAATCGGGCGAACATGTATGTACCAAGCCAATCAGCATCGCTCCCACCATGCCAAATATTTCGTTTTCGCTGTTGCCGATTAGTAGCAAGTGACTGCGAGGACGACGGCGGAAGATAGTCCTTACTTGTTTACCAATCTGCATTGATTCACCGAGCCAGGTGGCACAAGGATGTTCAAGGGATAACCAATCTTTCTCTTGCAAATATTGCTGATTCAGTTCCTTAGTTGGCAGCCATCGGACGCAATCAGTCAGTACTTTAAGTTCGGTATTGTGCTTAAGTTGGGCGGGTTGGATACCGTTAAACAAAACGGTGGGAGTAGAACGCTGAAAACCGCGATCGCTACTGGCTTTCAAAATAGCTTTCATTGCTTTAATGCGAGCCTCTTTGTCGATAGAAGCCACTTGTCCGATGCGATTATAGCCCTTCTCACCGAGGCGATCGTTATAGGCAATTTTGCCCACCCGGTCTAATAATTCTACCACATCTACATTTCCTTCTGCCATGAGAATCGACGCGGCAGAGCGACTCATCTTCATTCCCATACGCACTGCCATCTGTTCGTAAATGCGTTCGCGGAAGTCTTTAACGCGGGGTGATTGGGAGCTAAGCAGCAAATGCACGCCAAAGGAGCGCCCCTGTTTAGCGATTGTCTCGAGTGCGTCATTGAGGCGATCGCACAGACGACTATCCGCTTGTAGATACATTTGCTGATATTCGTCAATGGCAATCAATATGCGTGGCAGTATTACATCTTTAGCTTTGCGATATGACGCCAATCCCTCTGCTCCAACTTCTTTGAATTTCTTGCCTCTGGCTGCAATTTCTTCGATCGCTCGTTCTAGGACACTTAGCCCAAACTCGGCATCGCTTTCTATCGAGATTACCCGTGCGTGAGGAAGCATTTTTGAGGGATCTGGATCGTTAAGTGCATGATTATTAAGGCGATCTGGCGTAACATAAATTTGGAATTCGACCCCTTCTTTATAATCAAGCAAATAAAGCTCTAATTCTTCGGGCGGGTAGTGCAATGCCAAACTAAAAATTATAGCGTGAAGGGTAAAACTTTTCCCCGATCCCGTTGTTCCAGCCAGAAGTGCATGGGCTGGTTCATAGGAATCGTCTGCATACATACCTACCAGAAATTCCAATTTTTCCCGTGCCCCTGCCATGCCAATTGGTGCAGACAAGTTACAACGACTGTCCCTTGCCCACAAACAATCGGGATACATTTGGGCAAATTTTACAACATCAATGGGCGCTTTTTTGACGGCTTCCTTCAGCTTGTTGGCGAGCTGGTTGAAAAGTTCGCTGGCGGGTGGTGTGTCCAGACGTATGCGAAATGCAACTCCCTCCGGGAGTTGCAGCGTAAACAGCGGTACGCCCTCGTACTGAAAATCTTCAGCTTGCCAAGCCAAACAAGCAGCAGATCGGGCTTCACTACCTTGAATGCCCAGACAGGTAAGGGTGGCGCGATCCTGCCCGTCGATGTTGTTAACCTTAACCGCTAACACCTGTCCAACAGACACTGCTTCTTCGGGATAGCGAATCCGTTGCTCCGTCATTTGGGCTGTGGGTAACATACCTTCTCTACCTGGTAGAAATTCCACAAACGCCCCAGAATGCAGAATGCGCGTCACCCTTCCTACATACACATAGCCTACTTTGAAACTGCCACCCCGTTGAAAACTACCACCTGTTGTCAATCCATAGGCAGGACGCAAAACAGTACACCATTCGTCAAATAGTTCATAGTGAAAGTCGCGTGGTTTTTCGAGGGTATCATCAACGTGTAAAAAGACGTACACACCTGCCCGCGCACCATTAAGCAGAAGACTCTTTAAATCCTCGATCGCCGAACGGTCAAAACCAGATGGAAAGTCCGCTACAAACACATAGCGATATGCCTCTGCAATCGCTTTAGTATCAGAATTGTAGTCTTCGATCGTCTTGTAGTTGCGGCTCAGGTAATTTTGAATCACCTGTTCGACGTGCTGAGCTAGAGCGCGTAATTGTTCACGAATATCTTCACTGCGGGTATAAGTTTGCTTGCCCACAATTACGTCAGGGAAGTTCCGAAATGGAAAGGTATTCCCTGCATTCACGGGATCGATGAAGATACCTTTACAGGTGCGAACTGGCATAGACGCGATCGCCCTTACTGCTAGGGATTCCATTGTTTGTAATGCCGCTTGTCGAGAATCACCATTATTACTAAATATCACGACATTTCCCGAGCAGTGGTGTTTGGCATTTTGCCCCGTAGCACGCAGGGTGACGATCGCGGGTATTGAAACATCTCCCTGATCCCGGTCGATAAATAGATCGCCGATCCGAAAGAGATTACACTGGGTATCGGGATTGAAATAATCGTCTTCCCAACGTTTATCCTGCCAATTCCACAGGGGGATATCAAGTTTTTCGACAAGCTGGGCAACTATACGCTGTTGCTTTTGCCATTCTTCACGTAACCGTTGTGGTTTGACTTGGGTGGCTTCATATCGTGCAGACAGCGCTAATAACTGAATGGCTTCAAGATGCGAACTTGCTTCTTGAAGCAAACCTTCTAACTGTGCCCGTAGTTGAGCTTCTAGATGGCGTTTATTATGAAGCAATCGCGCCTCTTCGTCCGGTATGAGGTGACGCAATTTTATCACCTCATTATGGAGAACGTGATAGTTCTTCGACTGTTGTTTGATATCGTAAACCGTTACAAACAAGCCACGACCATAAAATAACGGAAGAATTGCAGATCCAATCATTGCAACCAAGGCTGTAATACCTGTATTAGTTGGAGATTTGGAGATATACGCGGCCAGTACGGTAATTACAACAATCGTTAACAAGTAGAAGAAAACAGCCTTTTTTGCTAATTCCAGTAAGCTCAATACTTCTTTGAATTGCTTTTCTTGCTTCTCTTGTAAATCTCTCAGCCGTCGTAATTCAGCTTCGTAGCTATTTTGAATATTTCTTAATTGATGCTGAAAGTTTCCTTGAAAGAGTTGTAAACGATTCACAAGTTCTTGGAAATTGTTCAGGAGATTTAGTAGACTATCTCGATTCAGACTATCTCGATTCAGTTCCACTATTGGGGCAGACTGCTTAATGAAAGCCTTATTTAGCCCATGACTTGCTGCCAATTCATTAGCTTCTGTCAGTTTGCCCTCATACCACACCATTTCTGTCCGTGCGGCTTGCAACTCTCGATAGCGTTGATCGACTAATGCCAGTGCGTCGTAATATTGCTTGAGATATTGGTAATGTTGTCCCATGTTGTCCTACAAACTTGATAGTTGCTTCTTTTTGAGGAACAGTACACCCGCAGACACACCGTAGGTTCCCGTTGCTCCCAGCACAAACGGCTTTTGATCGTTGCTGACAGCCAATGTGCCACCTCCAATTAGTACAGCGAGGACAGCATGAGCGATGAAAAAGCCTTGTAGTTTGCTCTTGGTGTTTTCGCGTAATTCTGTATAAACTGGTTGTCCGCTTCCCAAGGCGGGTAAAAATTTTGCAATTGCTTGATGCAGAGGGAATAAAACACCTAAATTACCCACTGGCAATACGGAAATTCCCAACAATATTTGCAGTTTTTTGGTAAACTCTTTCGATTTCTCCTGCGGCTGTCGTGCTATTTCTTGCAATTGGTTATCGTTTGTGCCGATTCCGGTGGTCAATTCTTGGCGTTTTTGAACCAGCTTTTGACGATATTCTAAAAATGCAAAACCAGCATTAGTGTTGATTGTCTGTGCCGCAGATATTGAGAGTAGTTCCGTTTCCAAAATAGTCTGGAGCAATTTCAACAAGTTTACACCAATCAATGTTTCTATTTCTAGCTGCATTGCTTCGAGCAAGCTTTTTTGCTGTTTGAGATATTCGTCTTGTATATCTTCATTAAACACACTTAACACAAAGCGCGAATACTCAAATGCTTCCCCCATGCGATCTTCTTTATTTTGATATATCTGTTGGTACTTTGCTTTGCTGTCAGCAAGCACTTCGGCAATGCTATCAAAGGTTTCAGCAAGTTGGTTGGCGAATGCATCAATCTGGGCGATATTGTTTACAAACTGCTGTTGGCGATCGCGTATGCGGGTTTCTACAAGGGCTAACTCATGAGGATCGATAATATCTTTGTATTGGAAGTTCGTATCGACAGTAATCGATGCCAGGGCATGGGCAGACTCTTCATTGTCTCTACAGATGGTATAGGGTAACTGCTCTAATTGCGCTAGCATGGCAGAAAAAATCGCGTCATTTTCGCAGAAACAGTCATACAAATACGTTACGATTTCAGTAAAGCCTTGTTTGAGTTCGTAAGCATATTTTTCAATCAGTGTTTCTAGTTCGCTATTCAACTGACGAAAGGTATTGCTGGCTGTATTGCGATCGCTATTGTTTTCAATGCGATCGTAGATAAACACATAGGCTTTCTTTGCCATGAAAATCAAGACAAATGTCTCGAAGATCAATGCTTTATTATGGAAACAGTTGTAAACCAACTGCTGAAGCTTACCCAAAAAAGCAGTCAAGTCGCTATCGAGAGCAGGCTTGAGTTCTTCCATCTTTTGGCGCACCTGCTCTTCTGCTTCGGCTTTCTTCTCGTTGAATCGCTGTAGCGCATCTTCATACCGCTCCTTTGCTCGCATCATTTGATCCACCAAGCGCCGATGTAGATCTACTTGATTGTTATACTCCTGTATCCGTTTGTTGTGACGATCCACTGCATCAGGATCGTTGCGATCTACATACCCGCTAGGTGGACTCCCTGGGTTTTGAATTTGTGTTTGAACATGGGCTGATTCAAATTCATTTCGTGTTTCTATAACACGCCGATCAAA
The DNA here is from genome assembly GCA_949127975.1 of Oscillatoriales cyanobacterium PMM_0019. Classification (GTDB taxonomy): domain Bacteria; phylum Cyanobacteriota; class Cyanobacteriia; order Cyanobacteriales; family CASBRB01; genus CASBRB01. The sequence continues at coordinate 18,115 of CASBRB010000385.1, forward strand.
ACTTTCTAGTCGTTCTCGACAGCGAGCTTCAAAATCGAATATTTTTTCTTTGGTTTTATGATAGTTGTCTGCCTTGATGATCCTAGCCAGTGCCTCATCGCTGTAGTTAATACCCGAGTCTCCTAGCCCTATAAAAAAAGTGATATCGGCAATCGGAGTAATGAGATCGCGAATCGTGTATAAAGATTGAAAACTTGCCAT
>CASBRB010000386.1 GCA_949127975.1 Oscillatoriales cyanobacterium PMM_0019
AGTCCACTAAAACTACAATAAACTTTCCTTGTCCCTTCACCAAACTAATTTCATCTATGCCTAATCTTTTTAAATTATTTACTTGAATCGGTATCATTTCCTCAGCTACGTCCATTACCATTGACCAAACTTCTTCATCTGTTATTTCATTATTATTAGCTACATTTTTGATGTCGCTATGTATGACTTGTTCGGTGATATCTCGTACCAGTCTCTTGGTAAAACTCCTTCTATTACCAACGAAGTCTAAGGCTTCGCTAAAAGGCTTTTGACAATAATCGCATTTAAATTGTCGCCGATTTAGGTTTAAAATTACTTCTCTATTTCCCATCGGTAAATCTTTAACTAAATGTCTTTTATTTTGATGAAGACGATAACTTTTTTGACCGCAACGCGGACAAATTGCTATTTTTGACTCTACTCTTACCGATAAAATTAATGTTGACTCTGTATCCTGACTATCTTCTACGATAACGCCAGGTAAGTTGAGTAGCTTAGTCATTAATATGAGCATGATTTAAGTTTCCAGGGGGTTGAGCTGTATTTAGTAACATTTTAGCATACCAGGTACGGAAGACCCGAATTCCGGGAATCGCTAACAGCCGCCTGTCATTAGTTAAAAAAGTCTGGCAACCAGCCAAAAGCGCCGTTGCCGCGTGAATGGCATCGGGTAATCTAAGATTAGCTACAGCTCTCAATGAAGCAGATTCTACTAACACGTCCCGTCTCACGGGGATTACTTCCAGTACATCGTTCGTTTGTAAAGCGTGTTGATAAGCTATCTGCCTTTCTCTGTTGCCGTCCATCAACGGTCTGACGAGAACTTCTGCTAGCGTTAATTCGCTGGTAACTGCTCGAAAATTACCAGCGTCAATACTCTCAAATAGTTCAGTTAATTCGTCAACAAAGTCAGCGTATCCCTCTAAGGCATAGATAAAAATATTAGTATCTAAATAAACTAGCTCCCCGCAAATCGCATTTAATAAGACCAATTATCCCGCTCCCGGCTAATAAACTCGTCAGCTTCTTGGGGCGTAGCGAAACTACCAGACGCTATCCCAATTAAGCTGGTCAAAGATGTCTTTTTAACGGGCGACGTTTCCAAAATCACAATCACCTCAGCCAGAGCGCCTGGGGGCAGTTCGGGGGACTGAATTTCTATAATCCCACCCGGTTTGACAATTGCTTTCTGTCTGATTGCCTGATTCATTTGCAGCTAAAAATATCCCTTACTTCAGATCTCGTCGCACTTTTTGTCTCAATTATAGCATGACTTATAATAAATTCTAAATGCTGTTTGACCACACCCTCCTACAAACCTGGCGTTGGGTTGAGGCACGAAACCCAACCTACAAACTGTTTGACTACTAATTCCATTGAAATTCCTCTTTCAATCAGGTTGCGGGTGGTATCGTCGAGAATCTGTTGCGACCAATGAACGCGGTACAGACCAACTTCAGCAGCACGGAGCAAAGTGTCGCGGAGTAGCGCTGGGAATAAAACACAGGAATCTAATACGACAGGAAAAACAACCAGCCTATTGTTCAAAGGTTTCGTCCTCTTGACGAAAATCCTCTATCTCGTTATCGTAAAGTCCCAATTCTTCACTAAGTTGGGTTATTTTTCTCAAGCTTTGATGTCGCAGAAGATCTCGCTGCTCTTTGTAAGCCATCACATCCTCAAAGCGAATCCGGTGATGAGAACCCACTATCTTGTACGGAATTGCCGTTTGTTCTAGCAGTTTCACCAAGTAAGGTCGTGATACATTTAAAAGATCGGCTGCTTCTTGGGTAGTGAGCTCACGTTCAAGTGGTACCAGGGAAATGGCGTGACCAGATGCCATCAGCTCGATGGCTTGTCGTAGTATATAGTAAACAGAATCAGGAATAACGATCTGCTCTCCATCTACCCCTATCAGTTTCGGATGCTTCCCGATGGAGTTCAGCATCCGTTCTAACTGCTTGATAGCTGGTGTTTCGGCATCCTTAGCTCTGACTGGATACTGTAACCCGCTTGGCTCGGTCATCGGATTGTGTTCTGAATATTTTTGTTCTTATATTACAAGGCTATCATAAAAATAATCTAGCGAGAGTTAGTTGTCAGGAGGCAGAGTATATGATCGAAGCAGCAAAAGGACAAGCAGGAATCATTCGTACAGAGCGTGGACTCACAATTGCAGGAACGCGGATTACCCTTTATGACGTGATGGACTATGTGACGGCTCAATATCCGCCTAAGTTTATTCAGGGCTTGTTTGAGCTTACAGAGGAACAGATTAACGCTGCCTTAGTTTACATTGAGGCAAACCGCGCTGCCGTTGAAGCCGAGTATCAAATAGTTCTCAAGGAAGCTGAAGAGCTTCGACAGTATTACGAAGAAAAAAATCGCGATCTCATTGCCCGACTTGCCGCCCAATCACCAAAACCTGGTCAAGAAGCCGTTCGAGCCAAACTTCAAGCCGCTAAAGCCAAGTTTGAGTCTCGATCGTGAATGTTTTAGTTGACCATAACTTGAGAGGACACGCCGTACTTCTCTCAGGCAGTATCTTGAGTGGTGGCTGGCTAGATTGGGTTGACCTTCGATTTATTACCTTTGACGAGATGAGGTTGCCAGTCAATAGTGACGATCGCTTAGTCTGGCAGTTGGCTCAATCAAACCAGATGATTCTGTTAACAGCCAATCGGAGCATGAAGGGCGAGAACTCTTTGGAACAAGTGATGCGTGAAGAAATAACTTCTGCCTCATTGCCCGTGATTACCATTGGTAATGCTGACCGATTGTTGAGTGACCCTGCATATCGAGAGCGTTGTGCGACTCGTCTGGTTGAAATCGTACTTGACATCAATGTATATAGGGGTGTGAGTCGGCTTTTCATCCCATGAGTTGTAGTTGTAGGTTGGGTTGAGGAACGAAACCCAACTTGTTCTTCAGGCGCGATCGTGTATTCGGGGAAGATTCTGCCCCGCCGCAGTTGCCGCTTCTCTGATAACTGGGTCATTTCGGTAAAAAAGTTGGTTGGGGGATTCTTTTAGGCTAGCAAACCTTCACAGCCATGTAAAGAGAGACCGGCGCTCTAGGGACTAGGGGAGAGATTAGGAAGCTTAACTCTTTCAGTACTGTAGCACTGGCTCAGTCGGTAGCAACGTGTGAATTATCATTGCGATCGCACAGGCGTTGTTCTGCCAGAATAGTGAGAGCGTCATACTACTCCCTTCCCCCTACAAGACTTTCTAGCGGAAAGGGGGAGTGGAGAGTAGGGGCAATCCCCCGTGATTGCCCGCTGTGTGAGGAGTGGGGAAAAGACAATACATAATCTTACAGCGGGAAGCGGGAAAGGAGTGAGAAAACTTGATGACAAACTCAGACATACTTCTGATTTTGTTTAATTATCTAGAACCAGAACGTGTACTTTTAAACATTCGTACTTTTTTAGTACAGTAATAATATGAACAATTCTCATATAACTAACTCTGACACCCTTAAAGATTACCGTTTGAGAGTGCTACTACTAGGGCAGGAACTCTGGCAAGAAATAAACCAAGTCAGGCGAATGAATATAGCCTTGCAACTGGCGGATGCAGCGACAACTCTGGCGCGAATGGAGGCGGAGGAGTTACAGGAGCAACACTCAAAAGAGTTTCGACAACTGTGGGAAAGAGTCGATCCGCAAATTGTAGAGAATCATTAGTAGTGTCAGCCTCTATGACAAAATCAAAGCCTATCAGCACTCTATAAACCACAACGATCGTGTTTCACAAAGAACTATAAATATAAGGATTTGAATTCTTATGACTAGCAACACCTTAAGAGAAGTAATAAAGCAAGTCGATACCATGACACTGAGCGAACAATTAGAATTAATCGCTTATATTGCCGAGAAAGCTAGACAAACACCACCAACACCCAAACCTAAACATAAATGGAGAGAAATTCGGGGATTGGTTAAAGAAGCAGCCTTGGGGGAAGATGCCCAAGCATGGGTTTCCCGTACCAGAATGGCAGCAGATTCTTACAGAGATTGACATATATAGATACATTTGTCACAAAGGCACTGCCTCTTTCAAGATGCGATCGCGCCAAATGTCCCGCGGCCCTTTAGCTTCTATGGAAGCCCTTCCAAAATCCCCACCAACACCCGGACTAAATCCTCCACATCATCCGGCACCTTATATCCCCCAATATCCTGAGTCACAAGCTTGGCTTCCCTATCCAAACGGCCAAACACCCAAAAACTGCCAATTGTGACGGCTCCATAAATGTAGTTTAGTGCATCATCTAGTAGGGAAAGGGCGATCATCTCCACTGCCAACTGGGTAAAGCCGCGAGTCAAATCATCCCGCTTCGCCTCCACGACGACAATTTGCTGCGGGGCGCGGATTAAATAATCCAAATTACCCTGGAGCCAATTGCTCACCTTGATGGGATATTCAAACCGCAACACCTGACGACAGATAGTCGCCACCCGCAACAGCACTGGAGCCACCAAAACTTCCCGTTTTGCCACTTCGCTCGTCAGTTGCACGTAGGGGAGCGTAGCTTCAATCTGCGCCTTTAAGTCCTCGAGTCCAGGTATTGGCTTCGTGGTTTTCGGCAAAGCCAGTCGCCCTTGGGTATAGCCATAGTCAAACTCTGCTAAAATCTCGTCTGGGTCGTTTGGCAGTTCAAAGATGGCTCGAAACGTATAGTTAGTCTCTGGCTGCAAAATCTTCGCCATCCCGACTCCTCCAATAATTCAGCTCATACGATCGAATCCTAACGAAACCGTTAATTTAAATCTAGGCAAAGCTAGGTAAACGTAGATAAACCACATGCCTAAGTCCTAATTTCGGATTTTCTCTAACAACTGCTCGGCATTGGCAGCCCACGGGGTATTGCCTTGGGCAACGTAGACAGCTTTAGCGTATTGTAAAACTTTCTGGGCTTCGCTGTAGCGTTTCTGGCGTAGAAACACTATCCCAGCACCATAATAAGCATTGGCATAATTAGGGTTAGCTTCGGCTGATTTCCGAAAGGCTGCTAGTGCTGCATCTAATTCTCCTTGAGCTAAAAAAATTGTACCTAGGTTGTAATGAGCTTCTGGATACTTGGGGCTGATTTGAATTGCTTGTCTAAATGCCTGTTTAGCTTCTTCTAGTTTGCCCTGTTGCATATATACCAGCCCCAGTTGGTAAGCTGGCTCTGGAGCTTTGGGACTATACTGGATTGCCTGGTTAAACGAGGCAATGGCACTTTCTAGTTCTCCTTGCTGCGCTAGTACCAGTCCCAAATTGTAATGGGCTAATCCTAACTTCGGATCGAGTTCTAGCGATCGCTCCAGGTAATCTTTGGCTTGCTGTAAGTTATTGCCTTCTAGCAGCGCCGCTCCTAAATTGGCAAAGGCTAAGGCAAAGTTGGGATCGGCCTGTGTCGCCTGATAAAATGCGTCAGCGGCGGGCTGCAATTGCCCCTCCTGTCGCAAGGCTAGCCCCAGGTTGTAATGAGCAGCCGCTAGTCTTGGCTGCATCTGGGATGCCTGCCGAAAAGCCGCGATCGCTTCTTCCACTTTACCCTGCCCAATCAACTGCAACCCAAGATTTAGCAAGTCTACTGCTCCTTGGGCTTTGCTAGTCGCTTGAGCAAGCATTGAGGTAGAGGGCGTGGGGGAGGGATAGGAATAGTGAGGGATGAGCATAGCGGGATTAATTATAACTTGTGCTTCGCTTTTACACCAAGACTGTTGGTTTTATTAATAAAATTTAGGATTATTTCATTTATTTTAATCTTACTTAATATTTATTATTGTAGATTTTAAAAGAAATTGCAATTTGTGTTTTATATCTCTAGAACGCGCTAATCTCACATCAATAGATGATTTAATCCATCTATAAAAATTTCTTAACCGTTGACCTTTGACAGGTCATCACCCGCAGTTACGTAGTGGGGTAACGTTATGCACGACAAAGTCATCACAGGCACACGCAATGTAGCAATTGTTGGCCCCTATTTAAGTGGCAAAACGACATTGCTAGAAAGTTTATTGTCCGTCACTGGGGCAATTTCCCGCAAGGGCAGCATCAAGGACGGCAATACAGTGGGCGATAATGCGGCAGAGGCACGCGATCGCCAGATGAGCGTAGAAGTATCAACTGCCAGCACCGACTATCAAGGCATCCGGTTCACATTTGTGGATTGCCCAGGCTCGGTGGAGTTTGCTCAAGAAAGCTACAACGCTTTGATAGGCGTTGATGCGGCGATAGTGGTTTGCGAACCAGTAACCGATCGCGTTCTCACTCTGGCTCCCCTATTCAAATTCCTGGACGACTGGGAAATCCCACACTTAGTCTTTATCAACAAGATGGATCGCCTTGCTTGTTCGGAAGCGGCTTGTGGTGCTTCCTTCAGGCAAATCCTAGACGCGCTGAAAACAGTCTCTAGTCGTCCACTGGTGCCACACCAATATCCCATCGGTAAAGGCGAACAACCGATCGGGTTTATCGATTTAGTCACTGAGGAGGCTTACCATTATCATCCTGGTGCCCCAGCCGATCGAGTGCCCATGCCAGAAGCTTTAAAAGAGCAGGAACACTGGGCACGGGAAGAAATGCTAGAAGCATTATCCAACTTTGACGACCACCTACTAGAAGAACTGTTAGAGGAAATTGAACCGCCCCAAGAGGAAATTATCAAAGACTTGAAGATGGAGTTAGGGGCGGATTTGATTGTTCCGGTATTTATGGGTGTTGCCGAGCAAGATTACGGGGTACGCCCGCTAATAGATGCTTTATTGCGCGAGGCACCAGATTCAACAACGACTGCCGAACACCGGGGAATCGTTCTGCATGAGGATGCCCCCTTGGCTCAAGTGATTAAAACCTATTACACTCCCCAAGGCGGTAAGCTCTCCCTAGTGCGGGTTTGGAAAGGTACTTTAACAGATGGCACTTTACTCAATGGTGTCCGGGTTGGTGGTTTGTACCGTCTGACAGGGCAGCAACCATCTAGTCTGACACAAGCTGAAGCAGGTGAAATTGTAGCAGTCGGGCGCTTAGAAGGGATTAAAACCGGAGATACCCTGACTGCTGCTGGTAAGCAACTGGCAACTGAACTACCCAAAGCCGAGCAGCTAACTCCGGTTTATGCACTGGCGATCGTACCAGAAAAGCGCAACGATGAAGTTAAACTCAGCGGTGCCATTGCCAAACTGATGGAAGAAGACCCCTCTCTAGCTTGGGAACAACACGGAGACACCCATGAAGTTATTCTTTGGGGTCAGGGGGAGATACATCTCCAGGTAGCACTCGATCGCTTGCGGCGCAAATATAACCTACCAATGAATACTCACTTGCCCCAAGTGCCCTACAAAGAAACCATCCGCAAGCCAGCTTCATCAGTTCACGGGCGGTATAAGCACCAATCTGGCGGGCACGGACAGTTTGGAGATGTTTATCTGGACATCAAACCGCTACAGCGTGGAGAAGGATTTAACTTCAGTGAAACAATTGTCGGCGGATCGGTTCCACGGCAGTACATTCCTGGTGTGGAAACGGGTGTGCGGGAGTATTTGGTGCATGGGCCCTTAGGCTTCCCAGTAGTCGATGTGGCGGTGACGCTCACTAATGGATCTTACCACACAGTAGATAGTTCGGAACAGGCGTTTAAAAATGCTGCTCGGATTGCCATGCAAACGGGAATGCCTCAGTGTCAACCAACGCTCCTAGAACCAATTGTGTCTATTGAGGTGTGTGCCCCTAATGAATATACCTCCAAGGTACTACAGCTACTCAGCGGTCGTCGGGGGCAAATTCTAGGGTACGATGGTAAGTCAGATTGGTCTGGATGGGATCAGGTGACGGCGTATTTACCCCAAGCAGAGATGCACAACTTCATTGTAGAGTTGCGATCGCTCACTATGGGTGTAGGCTTCTTTAACTGGAAGTACGACCATTTGCAAGAAGTACCAGATAAGTTAGCAGAGCGCGTCATCGCCACCACTGGCAACGGCAACGGCAATAGTCATCGCTAAGGTTCCCAGAATCTATGTTGGGTTTCGTTCCTCAACCCAACCTACAACTCAGTCCCAGAATCTATTTCTCGTTCCCAGGCTCTGCCTGGGAACGCTATTGGTGAGGCTGGGGCCTCCTATAGGAACATTCAAGATGGTTAGGACATTCTCTCAATATCACCCTCATCCCCCAACCCCTTCTCCCATCAAGGGAGAAGGGGGGAAAGAGCAGAAAATCCGACTCTTATAGTCCCAGTATGCACTCGCTACCGAGGTTAGTGCCTTGAATCGGGAGGCAGAGCCTCGTGAAGGCGTTACCAGGCAGAGCCTGGTAACGAGAAAAATAGATTTGCGTAAACTTTACGCAAATCTAAGGGTTTTTTCCAAAGTCCAATAATCACGGTTTCAAAACATTCTGGGGAAATAGTCCCTGTACATTACCCGCAGGATTATAACGACAGACAACATAGTAGGCGTTAAAATTTGTGGAGTTGAGTACTTTTTTTCCTTGTGCTACTCCACAACCTAATTGTGCAGAAGACTTCCAAACTAATTGAGTAAAATGCCCAGTTGCAGAGCTAAAACCGGGATTTTTATAGTTATATTGGCTTACTTCATTATACCAGGAAGAAACTCCTTTATCTGCTAATGCAGTAGCCCCAATAGTCCCTGTGGTGTAATAGACAAAAAGATTTTCCCCTGCGCTATTTCTCTGGGTACTAGTGCTGTGTTCAAATTTTCCGTTAGCTGCTAAGTATTTTGCCCAGTCTAGCGCACCTTGGTTAAGAGTGGAGTTAGCCGATAAGTTGAGGCTGTGATGCCTGGCTCGATAGGAATTATGGTTATTGAGGGATTGGTTACGAAAAACACCTATGTAAGTTGCGTCTTGAGCCAATGCCTTGAAACTCCCGATAGTGGTTCCCGCTACAATAGCGAGCAAAAATCCTAGGACAGGTTTTTTCCCTACCAGCATAAAAATATCTCTTGGTTAAGTAACGATTTCACTATTTATTTTACCATATATAGCAAGTCTAAATCATTTATAAAAATACCCTCACCCCCAACCCCTCTCCCAAAC
>CASBRB010000387.1 GCA_949127975.1 Oscillatoriales cyanobacterium PMM_0019
AATCAACTACTTTGGGGCGCAGAGGAAGTAACGCGCAAGCGTGAGAACCACCTCGCAGGTTTTGTACCGCAATTCCTCTTAATTTAAGTGGACTCATTGAACTGAGAATCCCCCGATTTAAAATCGGGGGAGCGTCAAAATCCTGAGTCTTAAGCACCCAGAAAGATACCGGAAAATCTACTCTATCTACCGATAGAATAAAGTTGCTGAAGCAGACAAGTTAGCTTGTGGAGTGGGTGCTGCCGACAGTCCACTGTGAAGCAGGAAGTAAACATCATTGTTGTGCATTGTTCATTAATGTCCAGTAATGTGCAAGTTTTATAGAACAGAATGGTATTAGAAACTGGGGAGCAAGAATTTATGGAATTCGTGTCCGATCCGCCGATCGCCGTGAAAATAAATAAGATGAAGGAGAGAGTGCGATGGCAACAGCCACTAATTGTTGAACGGGGAATCGATCAAACCCGGATGGTGTTCGATGAAAGTTTGGGAGACAGCCCGGAGTTTTCATTTTTGGTTGTCGGCGACAGCGGTTCAGGCTCGCATGGCAGTAACAACCCGCAACGGCGGATTGCAGAACTGATGGTTGCAGAGCGTTCTAACTGCCGTTTCGTATTGCATACGGGCGACGTAGTTTATCTGGTTGGCTCGAGCGAGTATTACCAAAAGAACTTCATTCATCCCTACCAGGAATTTTTAGTAGGTGGCGATCGCCCAGATAAAATTGCCTATGATAACATGACCTTTAATATGCCATTCCTGCCCGTACCGGGAAACCACGATTACTACGATCTACCAATAATCTACGGACTGGTGTCAGGAACCACAATGCCCCTGCGTCGCCTCCTGCGATCTTCATTGAATCTTGACGTTGGCTGGCATGGTTCTGTTCAAGGCAGAGCGTATGCACGAGCCTTTATTGACTATCTCAAAGCATTCGATACCAAAGAGCTAGGTTATCATCTCGATCGCCACTATACAGCCAAAACAGAAACAGGTCGTTGCCTGCGTTATCAACCCGGACACTTTACTCGGTTGCCCAACCGCTATTATACTTTCCGCAGTGGCGGGATAGACTTTTTCGCCCTCGACTCGAATACCTTCAACGCGCCACAACCGCTACCCGTGACAAAAGAGGGAGATGACTATCGCCACCACCTCTCAAAACGCATTGATGAACTGGAGCAGGAAAAACTGCAAATCATCGAATCATCTGCTCAACTCAATCCCAGCTCACCCGATGAAGCCGAACAGCTTGAAGATTTGCATGCCAAATTTACACAAATCGAAGAGGTAAAAATCGACATCCAGAAACAACTGGCGTCTAACGAAAACACCGTCACTGACTTTGAACAACTTGATTGGCTCAAGCAAAGGTTAATCGAATCTTGGAACAACTCACTTGTGCGCGGGCGCGTGATTTATTTCCACCATCCCCCCTATGTGACTGAAGCCACAAAGTGGCACCAAGCGCAAACATTAGCAGTTCGCTACCGCCTCCGCAGCGTACTTGATGCGGTGTATAATCAAGTTAGTAAGCAAACACAAGGGCGTCCGCTAGTAGATCTGATTTTAAATGGTCATGCTCACTGCTTAGAATATCTGCGCACGGATGACACCTGCCACGCCGATTCTCATCTCAACTGGATTGTCTGCGGTGGCAGTGGTTTCAGCCTCCGTCGCCAGCGGAGTGAGGGAGCCGACTTGACGGAATCATTTGGGGATAGTCAAAATCGCCTAGTGGCGCGATCGTTGCTGTTTGTCGGCCGCAACGGTCATAATATATACAAGCGACGACCCTACTCATTTTTGCGGATTGATGTCCGAGATGGGTATCCCCCAAAGTTTACCATCACACCAATTATTGCCGAACGATATAGGAAACAGTGGAGTAACATCCGCGTCGAACCCTTTGTAATTTAGCATCGATCGCTGATGAAAAATGACAGCAAATCGTCAAAAAATCCTCAACGCCGCAAAACACCTCCTGCGCCAACTCTTAGCCATATTTCAGTACAGCATCCGGGCTCGCGATTTAGTGTGGCACACCAGCCACACCCTCACCGTAGTTCTTGCTACTTTAACTTTAGTAGCTGGTTTGCTACCAGGTGCGGTTGCCTATGTAGGCAAATTAATCGTCGATGCAGTGGTACATACAACTCATTCTAACTTGGGGGCCTCCAGTTTCACTGCTCTAACCTATGTAGGAATAGAGGCAATTGTAGTCATGCTGCTAGCAGCTTCGCAGCGAGGACTCATCCTCTGTCAATCCTTGCTGCGCGTATTGCTAGCTCAAAAAGTTAACGTCCTAATTCTAGAAAAAGCCCTAACACTAGATCTTACCCACTTCGAGGATTCAGAATTCTACGACTTGATGACAAAAGCACGACGAGAAGCATCAACTCGTCCCCTCAGCCTAGTAAGCCGTACCTTCACCCTCATCCAAAACGTTTTGTCCCTATTAACCTACGGCGGGCTACTATTAAAATTCTCATTCTGGGCTGTAATAGGTTTAGCTATAGCAGGCGTACCTGCCTTTATCGCAGAGACTCGTTTCGCGTCTGAAGCCTTCCGCATATTTCGGTGGCAAGCACCAGAAACGCGACAGCAAAACTATTTAGAAACACTAATGGCGCGTGAAGACTTCGCGATGGAGGTGCAACTGTATCAACTTGGAGCGACACTTCTAGAGCGTTATCATGCGACTTTTAATCGATTATACGGTGAAGACCGCGACTTGACAATCCGCCGAGGTATTTGGGGTTACTTACTCGGTTTGCTAAGTACCGCTGCCTTTTACCTCGCTTATGCCTGGATTGTCATAGAAACCATTGCCGGAAAAATCTCCTTGGGTGATATGACTATGTATTTAATGGTATTCCGGCAAGGACAATCTACTTTTTCTTCAGCCCTTAGCGCAGTTGGAGGGATGTATGAGGATAACCTTTACTTGTCTAACCTATACGAGTTTTTAGAGCAGCCAATTTCCAAGTATAATGGCACGGCTACTAAAGGGTTAATCCTTGGTGATGGGGTTCGTTTTGAAAATGTATCGTTTACCTATCCGGGAACTACTAGAGCTGCTTTAAAAAACATCTCTTTACATCTCAAGCCAGGTGAAAAACTAGCAATAGTAGGAGAAAATGGCTCTGGAAAAACTACTTTAATCAAACTTTTAACTAGGTTGTACATGCCAGATGAAGGGCGGATTTTGCTAGATGGCTTAGACTTGCGCGAATGGGATATAGAAGTTTTGCACCGAAGAATAGGAGTAATTTTTCAAAACTTTGTCCGCTACCAATTTACTGTAGGAGAAAATGTAGGGGTTGGAGATGTAAATTATCTGGAAGACTCAGAGCGATGGGAAGTTGCTTCAGAAAAGGGTATGTCTAAACCTTTTATAGAGTTAATGCCGCAGGGGTTTAGAACACAGCTAGGTCGTTGGTTTAAAGGTGGAATTGAACTTTCTGTAGGGCAATGGCAGAAAATTGCTCTTTCGCGGGCTTTTATGAGAACTGGAGCAGACATATTAGTGTTAGATGAACCAACGTCAGCTATGGATGCCGAGGCGGAGTATAAGATTTTCGATCGCTTTCGGAAGCTGACTCAGAATCAGATGGTGTTTTTAATTTCCCACCGCTTTTCTACCGTGCGGATGGCAGACACAATTGCCGTACTCGAAGGTGGGGTTTTGCTGGAGATGGGAACTCACGAGGAGTTGAGAAAGGCAGGGGGACGCTACGCGCAGCTTTTCTCTATTCAGGCTGCGGGATATCATTGAACAGGAGTCAGGAGTCAGGAGTCAGGAGTCAGGAGTCAGGAGTCAGGAGTCAGGAGTCAGGAGTTACTCCCTTCCCGCCAGAAGATTTTGTATTGTCATTTTACCACTGCTCGAAGATTGCTGGCTTAATACATAATCTCAGAGCGGGAAGGGAGTAAAGTAGTTGGGGCTAATTTATTGGCTGTCATGCTATAATAGAACCAAAAATGACTGCTAGAGGCAACTTTAACTGTTCAGTACTGTAGCACACTGGCATATATAGGGGCAACCACAGGGGGATTGCCCCTACGAGCCCGCTATATATAGAGGCAGTGCGTAAGTCCTGCTGTTGTTTGAGAGTAAATTTATGTATCAATGGAATGCAGAGGATTACTACAAAAATTCATCTGGACAACAAAAATTAGCGAGGGAGGTGATAGCGAAACTTGACTTGCAAGGAGAGGAGATAATTCTAGATATTGGCTGCGGAGATGGCAAAGTTACTGCTGAAATTGCCTCTCAGGTACCAAATGGTTCGGTTGTGGGCATTGACAGTTCTCAAGAAATGATCGACTTCGCATCTAGTAAGTTTCCTCCTAGTCAGTTTTCTAATCTTTCATTTTATAAGGTAGATGCCAGCCATATAAATTTTGCTAACGAATTTGATGTTATCGTTTCTTTTTCGTGCCTGCACTGGATAAAAAAGCATATTCCAGTGCTTGCAGGGATAAAAAGAAGCTTGAAACAGTCTGGTAGAATATTCCTCCACTTTGGTGGCAAAGGAAATGCTGAGGCGGTTGCCAATACGGCGGAAAAAGTTATTGCTAGGGAAAGCTGGAGCAAGTATTTTCAAGGTTTTTCTTTTCCTTACGGTTTCTATGGAGTAGAAGAATATCAGGATTGGTTAGCAAGAGTGGGTTTGAAAGCCACCCGTGTAGAGCTAATTCCCAAAGATATAACTTACCAAGGAAAAGCAGCGCTAGGCGGTTGGTTTCGGTCAACCTGGCTACCGCTTACCAATAGAATACCTGAAGATTTACAGTCAGAGTTTATTGATGAGCTAGTAAATACGTATGTTGAAAGTAACCCTGTAGATAGCGAAGGTCTTGTCCATGTTTCTATGATGAGATTAGAAGTGGAAGCAACAAAACTATAGACCTTTTTCATGAACAATTTATTACCAGGGAGAGATGCAAAAACGCGCGATCGCGAGACAGACTGGCGATTATTCCTGCGCCTGGTGCCCTACGGGCGTCGCCACGGACGCCAACTAACTATCTCCATGTTATTGTTGGTACCTTTGGCGGTATCAGCAGCGATTCAGCCTATCCTAATCGGACAAGCTATCTCATTTATTCGCCACGAGTCAACAACGTTTGCCTTTCTCCGAGGCAAACCTTTGTGGTACGGGATCAATCTTCTGAGCACTTTACTACTGCTGACTGTAGCATTCCGGATGGTATTGACGGCAATCCAGGGTTACTTGGTGCAGAAAGTCGGGCAGCAAATGACTGCTGATATTCGGGATGATGTGTTTGACCATGTTACCTCCCTAGCAATGCGATTTTTCGATCGCACGCCAGTGGGACGCCTGATTACCCGCCTCACCAGTGATGTAGAAGCTTTAGGAGATGTGTTTACCACTGGCGCTATTGGCATCGTCAGCGATTTGTTTTCCATAGTGGTGTACGCAATCACCATGTTTTTCCTGCAATGGCAGATAGCATCAATGCTCATGCTAATGCTGGTGCCTATCAGTGGTTTGATTATTTACTTCCAACAGCAGTATCGTAAAGCGAATTACAAAGCTAGAGATGAACTCTCCGCGCTGAATTCAATGCTGCAAGAAAATATCATCGGTGTTAACATTGTGCAATTGTTCAGCCGAGAACGATTTAATAGCGAAATGTTTCGCACCATTAACAAGCGCTACATCAGGGAGTTAGACGCAACCATCTTTTACGACTCAGCGGTGTCTGCGACTTTAGAATGGATTTCTTTGGCAGCGATCGCAGCAGTACTGTGGTTCGGTGGTATTATGCTCTTGGGAAAGAGGATTGATTTTGGCCTTTTATCTACATTTATCCTGTATGCCCAACGACTCTTCGATCCCTTGCGGCAGTTTGCTGAAAAATTCACCACCCTGCAATCTGGATTCACAGCAGTTGAGCGCATCAGCGACATTCTCAGCGAACCAATAGAAATCCGCGATCCCGAACAAATTGGAGAAAAACGTTTTCAACTGCACCCGGAAAATGATGGACATCGTTCCGGAGAAATACGCTTTGAACACGTCTGGTTTGCCTACAAAAATGACGAATATGTTATCAAAGACTTAGATTTCACCATCTATCCAGGAGAGAAAGTCGCCTTAGTTGGTCCCACTGGTGCTGGTAAAAGTTCCATTATTCGTCTGCTCTGCCGCCTTTATGAACCTACCAAAGGGCGGATTCTTGTCGATGGCATTGATATCCGGGACTTGCCACAGGCAGAATTGCGACGCCACATAGGAGTCATTCTCCAAGAAGGCTTTCTGTTTGCAGGAGATGTGAAGAGCAACATTACCTTGGGAGAAACTTACACCCTCGAAGAAATCCAAAGGGCTGCGGAAGTAACAAATGTTGCCCAGTTTATTGAACAGTTGCCCCAAAGTTACGATACCCAACTACGCGAACGAGGCACAAATCTCTCTGGCGGACAAAAGCAACTGTTAGCTTTTGCCCGTGCCGCCATTCGCAATCCCCGCATTTTAGTGCTAGATGAAGCAACTGCTAGTTTAGATGTAGGTACAGAAGCATTAATTCAGGATGCCCTAGACAAACTACTTGAGGGACGTACTGCCATTATCATCGCTCACCGTCTTTCTACCATCCGCAACGTTAACCGGATTTTGGTGCTGAAGCAGGGGCGTTTAGTCGAGTCAGGTAGTCACGAGGAATTATTAGAGCAAGGAGGACTTTATGCTGGTTTGTACAGATTGCAGATGCTAGGTAATTAACTACGGCTGGGAGCAAGCCAGAGCCTGAGAAACTTATGGGCTTGCTCCTGGCACCAAAACTCAACGGTGAGCAAATTCTATGATGACCGAGCAACAAGTGCGATCGCTACCCCCACAGGGTAAAAATCCAATCTCAGTGGCAATGCCCTGTAAATTCCTCAACTACTAAATTCCAGTAACTTGACCTATACACGCAACTATTATGCTGCAGTTGGTAGGTGCTAGTAGAGGATCTCCTTCAAAATAGTCGAAGTGAAAATGTGAATTTTCTGGACTATTTTCTGGGAAACAGTTTAAAATACCTCCACCTAGCTTATCTAAAGCTAATTTAGATCCTTCAATTACCAGAGTTTTGTTAATAAGAAAAATTTTGAGCAAGTCTAAATTTTGGGAATGATTAACTTGAATTAACCTTATTGAAACAGCATCAAGGTTTTCTGGATAGAATTTTTGTTTTTCTGGATTTGCACGGATATCCAAATTTTCACTAATATTTACGAGAAGCTCTCCAAATTTAATCAGACCTTGTGCAGAATCAGATATTTCTATTTCTGGTCTGTCCCTGTTGCCATTCCACAAAATATACATAGATTGTCTTCTTGTCTAGTAATCGGTTGGTCTAATTGTACCTGGCTCCAATCCTAATAAACTATCTTAAGATATAAAAAATATCCGAAGTCTAGTTGTTCTCTCAGGAATTACGCACACTGGGCACACTGGGCACACACAGGGGGTTTGCCCCTACGAACCTGCTATATATAGAGGCAACACTGGGCACACTGGGCAACCACAGGGGGTTTGCCCCTACGAACCTGCTATATATAGAGGCAACACTGGGCACACTGGGCACACACAGGGGGTTTGCCCTACGAACCCGCTATATATAGAGGCAGTGCGTAAGTCCTGTCTCTCTAGGAATGTCCCATCTTACGTCGTTTATCAAGAAGGTCTTGTCGATAGTCATCTATGTTTTTAGAGTCACAAGACATAGGATGAACTTGGAGCAAATATCTCCAATCGTTTACCTTTTGGTCGTCGAGTAACATATTTGGCTTGGGTAGAAAAGCAGTAAATATGTCTGATATACCAAGTTCTTCAGCGACCAATCGTGCATAATCTGAACCTCCAGAACTCCAGCAGTAAAGCACAGCGCCTTTTTGTTTGAGTTCTTTAATGTGGTTTATAGTTCCTGGAATACGAATGCGCTTACCACCAGATGTACGCACCAGTGTATCGTCAACATCAACTTGACACTCCCCGGTCTAAAGACACGGGGATTCTTGGTTCCTAGAGCGAACTTGCTCAAACAGGATTTCTCCTGTAGAAGTAGCGGTTCCCTCTCCCCAATCGTTCGGGTCAATGACCCAAGTTCCCGTATGCCCTACGGTACTTAGTCCACGTTTTAAGATGTTGATGGCAGCATTAAAATCTCGGTCTAATTCACACCCACAAGCACATTTATGGGTGCGCGACGAGAGAGATTTTTTGACAATGGTTCCACAATTTGAACATTCCTGGGACGTGTAATGTGGTGGTACGGCAACTGTCACCTTCCCCATTTTCTGCCCAAATCGTTCTACCCATTGTCGAAACTGATACCAACCTGCATCATTTATCGACTTAGCAAGACAGTGGTTCTTTACTAAGTTTCGTACCTTCAAGTCTTCATAGGCGACCAAATCTAAGAATTGGATTACGCAACGCGCTACTCTAGACGCGTGTTCTTCACGTTGCCTACTTATTTTGAGGTGCTGTCTTGCCACTCGATTTCTAGCTTTGTGATAATTGCTAGACTGTGGCTGCTTGTTCTGCTTCCTTTCCTTGCTGTATTTTCTGGAAAGGCGGCGTTGCAGCTTCCTTAACCTTTTCTCTCCTTCGCGATAAAATTTAGGATTCGGTTCTGCATATCCAGTAGAGTCAGTATAAAACGCGGCTAATCCAACGTCCAGACCTACAGCTCGGTTCGTCGGTTCTGATTTAACTTTAGGCGGATCTATCTCAATTACGAATTGGCAATAATACCCATCTGCACGTTTGACTAAGCGTACTCGTTTAATCTGGTCGATCTGATAATAATTCAGATCGTAAGTACCAATAAGTTTTAATTTACCAATACCTTTTTTATCGGTAAAGGTTATTGCTTTTCTGTTCTCAGATAGCTTCCAACCCGTTGTTTTATATTCAACCGACCTGCCATGCTTTTTGAACTTGGGATATCCTTTCTTACCAGGAACCTTAGCTTTACAGTTGTCGAAGAACCGCTTTATCGCTGACCATGCTCGTTCTGCTGCTGCTTGACGCGCCATTGAGTTTAACTCCGAGGCAAATTTGTATTCAGCAGCTAAGATCTTGCAATATTTATTTAAGTCGTACTGACCTATACCTTTTCCGTCCATCCAGAGTCGAAGGCATTTATTTCTAATAAAAAGAGCAGTTCGTATCGCCTCTTCTATGGCGACGAACTGCTCTTTTTTGCCTTTGACTTTAAATTCTATAACGGTTTGCATAGTCTGGATTAACAACTTCCATTATGGTACGCTATAGACCATAATTATAATATCTACCTTAAGTCGGATATCGCTCAATAAATTGAGCGTGTCGCGCTACATCCCCCGGTTGAAACGCGGGGGTTTTGCGCTCCCGGTCTTTTTTAGATAAACGCACAATAGCATAGCCAAACCATCCTGCCATCTCTCGCCAGATCGATCGCGACGCTTCTGCGTAATTAATAAAAGTTTAACCTATTTATAACGTTGCCTTAAACTTTTTCTATTGTGCTTTTAACAACATAGTTATAATGTTGAATTTAGGTTATTACAACAACAAAAAAATCACTTATGTTACATAAGTCTAAATTGGCGTTAGCCATAACATTACTCGGTACTACATCTGCAAGTTTAATGATTGGTAACAAGTCAGCGACTGCCGCTAGTCTTTATCAGCATGTGCTGCTGCTCTCAGTAGATGGGTTAAGAGAATCCGATCTGACAGATCCATCACTGCAAGCAGCCCTGACTAATATTAATGGCTTGAAAAGCACAGGGATTACCTACACTAATGCATCGACTAGCACTCCCTCAGATTCTTTTCCTGGTGTCTTAAATTACCTCACTGGAGCTAGCCCTAAAACCACAGGGGTCTACTACGATGACAGTTACTCGAGGACACTGACAGCACCCGGTGGTACTGTTGCTACCCCAAAAGGTACGGAAGTTAATCTTGCTGAAAATATAGATAAGAATCTCACTTATCTCGCTGGTGGGGCACCTGGAAGTGGGGCAAACTATGGTGTTAACAGTATCGATCCAACGCAGTTACCTCTAGACTGTAGTAGCGGTACCTGTAAACAGGTTTATCCTCATGACTATCTCCAGACAAATACGATTTTTCAGGTGGCTGCGAACGCAGGGCTTTATACAGCTTATTCTGATAAACACCCCGCCTATGACATAGCCAATGGCAACTCTAAATATAACGCAACTCCAGGTAAGCTAGCCATAAATGACCTGTATTCTCCAGAAATCAACTCCAATGTAGCTCTACTTGACAAGACTACCAATAAGACGGTCGATCCAAAAACTCTTCCCAATAATGTCAACCTCAATAATTACACTTTAGTAGATGCTTCAACAGATCCTCTGGGACCAAACGATCCTAATTTAAAGTCAGGTACTACTGAATTTAAAAGAACAGCCAAGTACGACGATTTAAAGGTTCAAGCCATTCTCAATGAAATTAATGGCAAGAATTCTTTAGGAACCACTAACGACCCAGTGCCTGCCATCTTCGGGATGAATTTCCAAGCCGTTAGTGTGGCTGAGAAGTCACCAACAGGTGGTATTCCTACCGCTGGCAATCCATCTACAGAACTGACTAATGCCTTGAGCCACACAGATGCCAGTATTGGTCAGATTGTCAACGCCCTCAGCACTAACGGCTTGCTTAATAATACCTTAGTAGTCCTGACAGCGAAGCACGGTCAAGATCCACGGATAGGCAAAGGTACCTTAGTAAAGGAGAGTATTATTACCAATGCTCTAACGGCTGCCGGGATTAGTGTTAATCAGAATACCTCTGATGATTCGTCCTACGTATGGCTAACAAATCAAAGCCAAGCGGCTCAAGCCCAAACAGTTCTGCAAGGGTTGAAGGCTCTGCCCCTGTGTGGTGGCACTGTACAGAGTAACTGTAACCCTGGAATTCAGAATGTTTTTTTGGGTAATCAGTTATCAGGCTTTGGCAATCCTTCTCAGGATAGTCGTACTCCAGACTTAGCGGTACAACTTTTGCCTGGTTTTGTGCTAGCAGGAAATGGCGCAGTAACAAATGGAACCAAAATAGCTGAACATGGTGGGTTCCCTACCACTGGCGACGCTACCAATGTGGCATTGATTGTAAGTGGCGGTTTATCAGCTAATCTCCGAGGAGTAACCAACAATAGTGCGGTATCAACGACTCAAGTTGCAGTCACTACTTTGGATGCCTTAGGACTCGATCCCTCCCAGTTAGTTGGAGCTAAAATTGAAGGCACTAAGGCACTTCCAGGTATAGCAAGTTTGTCAGTAGGTGCAGCCTCTGTCCCAGAGCCTTCAACAACTGGAGGTTTAATCGGCTTCCTCAGTTTGTTTGGTATTTTCTCTTTACGGAGTCGGCTAAAAGGCTGACTTTTCCGGCTATAACAGGACTTACGCATAGATCTTATTGGTAGGGTGGGTTAGCGCTAAGCATCACCCACCATCCACCATAAGTTATTGTAGGTTGGGTTGAGCGATAGCGAAACCCAACATTGCCATCAGGAAAGAGTTGGGTTTTCCCCATTTTCCGGTGTGGAATTAGGAGGCAGAGCCTCTCCAACAGCGTTCCCAGGCAGAGCCTGGGAACGAGAAATAATACCTTGACAGGGCTAGCATATATAGGGGCTTGAGCAGGGGGATTGCCCTAGGAACCGCTATATGTAGAGGCAGTGCGTAAGTCCTGTCATAATTAAGCTTGATTGCCGTTCCCCTTGCCTAGTTGTGTCATAATAGGTTAATGGCGAAATGAAAAAGACGGCGAACGACGTAGTCGTCGCGCTTGCGCTATCGCACTTTTGTAAAGAGAGAGTTTAAACTATGCCACCCACAATAATTGAATTAGATATCAAAGAAGTAATAACTCAAATAAACCAAAAGCTCGATACTCTTACAAAAGAAGTATCTGAATTAAGGACAGAACTCAAAGTAGGACAGACAGAACTCAAGGCAGAATTCAAGGCAGGACAGGCAGAACTCAAGGCAGAACTCAAGGCAGGACAGGCAGAACTCAAGGCAGACCTTGCTAAGGTAAACGAAAAAATATCTGGTCTAGAGAAACGAATGGATTTCCAAGAGTTTCTCAGTAAAGGGTTGTTGATTACCTTTGTTAGTGCTGTATTTGGTATTTTAGCTAAATTATTTGGCTTTATCGGTAATCCTTAAATGAAACGAGACAGGCACGGGTTTTGCTAAAATCCTATCCTAGGAGAATTGCCCCTACCAACCGCTATATGTAGTTATTGTAGGTTGGGTTGAGCGATAGCGAAACCCAACATTAACATCGGGAAAGAGTAGGGAAACCCATTAGGATCGAATGGAGCTCCGTTACCAAAATCACTGCCGCTAATTGTGGCAATGTAGTTGGGTAAGCTGGGGTGCGTGGTGCCAAAGTAGTTGGTCGCCAGGTTGTAGGTATTTGCTAGGTTATTGATATTGGGTGCATTGGGATTGCCAATAATCTGACTGTAGCTATGGTTTTCCATCATAATCACAAATTGGTGATCGAATTGCGGAATTCCTTCAGTGACTGTTGCTGCAAATGAAGGCGCTGCTAACAGGGTTGTTGACACTGCGATCGAAACCGTAATACCAGTTTTCATGATGTCTTTCTTGACTTTCATAAAAATCCTCTTTATGCTGAAATAATTTGAGTTCTTAAAGCTTATGATTTTCAAGTTAAATAAATAATATGAGAAGATTAAGGATACTTTAAAATAGTTGAACTTTACAATAATTTACATGAAGGCAGATAATTTAACCAGAAATGCGAAAATAAGCGATCGCTCTCAGGTAGGATCTAAGTCAACATGAGGGTAGGTTTGACTAATTCCTTGTCGCAATTTCAAAGGTTACTTGTCATTACCATCGGCCCAGATGGGCTATGGGGCGCGGGTGACACTTCTACAGTAACGACTAACCCTTGTACCTCCGTGGCAGGGGGAGTAGAAAGTTTGATTAAAACAGTTCCCCGTGAACTCGCATTAAACTGTCCCGAAGGGATTTTTTCACCATTAACCACCGACCAAAGCTGATAGAACTGACCTTTCGGTAAAACAGGAAGATTCTGTAGAATCAAAACTGATTGGGGTTCACCCGGAGTCATGACCACACTTCCCGCCGCATTTTTTGCTACATTCATCCCTTTGAGAGAGACTAAGTGAGTATCAGAATTTTGGAGCATGGCAATCACATCTTTTTGCCGATCTACCTGGGCTTGCACAGTACTCAGGTGTTGTCTGAGATTGTAGTTATCTAAACCTAAAATCAGAACTAACAGTGCCGCAATACTTCCAGCTAGATTACGCCACATTTTTAGAGATCGCTTTGGTCTTGGCTGAGGTATGATTGAGACATCGACTGCCTCAAGAATGACTTTACGAAGGTGTTGTGGCAGGGGTACTTCAGGTAGAGCATAGGGCATAAGTTCTAGCACTTCATGCAACCGATTAACCTCCTGTGCTAGTTCAGGATGTTCTGCAAATAACCGCGTCAATTCTTCAGCTTCAAATGAGCTGAGGTCTCCGAGGACATAACCAGCTATCAATTCTTCTACTCGTTCAGGAAGTTCTCGCTCAGTCATAGTGTGCAACTATTCAATAAAATCTTTTAGGTTTTTTCTCAGGTTCAATAAGCCTTGGCGAGACCAAGTCTTGATCGTACCGAGGGGTATATTTAGCTGTCTAGCAATTTCTGATTGGGATAGACCGTCGTAGTAAGCCATCTCTAATACCTGACGCTGAGAAGAAGGAAGTTGGGCTAGCGCCGAATTAACGTGCTGAGAACGCTGACTTAAAGAAGCCATCTCGAAAGGTGTGGGGGGAGAGGTTTGAGTCATCATCATTTGACTCCAGCGCTGGAGAAATTTCAACTTCGTGCCACGGGCACGCAGTCTATCAATTGCCCTGGAGCGAGTCATGGTCATCAAGAAACTGCTGGTTGAGCCACGAGCCGGATTGTAGTTGTTACTACGCCACAAAGTCAGAAAAATCTCTTGAGTTAGGTCTTCTGCTTCTTGGGGATTGGCTAAGATTCTGAGTGCCAATCTGTAAACAAGACTGGCATAGCGCTCATAAAGAACACCCAGAGCTTCTGATTGACCAGCGCTTATTGCGTTCCAAAGTTCTATATCTGTCGGGAGTAGCTGGTTAGTCAGACTGGAATCGGCAGAGTCAATATCCATATGTTTTTGCTTCATCTGCTATTGCTGGCCTGTTCCCCATCGATTCCAGTCATTGCGATCGTAGAGTCCTTAAGACAGTCATATATTAAGATACGACTGACAGAGCCGATCGGATGTCTGGAATCTATGCACGATACTTGCAATCCAATACGGCAGCCAATCCGTATTAAAAGAGGAACCACCATGAGGAATACCTATAACATGGTGTTTCCATATTCTAGAGTACAAATACTTAACCACTGAAGAAGATATGAATTGGAAAGCACTTGGTTTAATTACTACCCTGACTCTAGCGGTTGGCTTGAATTCCTGCTCTGCTCCCGATGCCACCAACAATCAGACTAGCCCCAATAATACCCCAGCCAGCTCAACTGATAAACCTGGTGATGCCATGAGCAAGGATAAACCTGGTAATGCCATGAGCAAGGATAAACCTGGTAATGCCATGAAGAAGGATAAACCTGGTGATGCCATGAAGTCGTCCCCGTCCTCGTCCCCGTCCTCGACTACCAAGCCCTAAGCTTTGGGACAATTGAAGATCCCCATCTAAATCTAAGATTTAGATGGAGATTCCAGGTCAAACCCCATCATTGTCAAAGGGGCAAGGCTGGAAAAATAGGAGCTAACCATAGCTGTATCTGTACATCCCAGCCTAAAATAATCATGACTGCACTCGAAACCACGAGTATGCCACCAAACTTCTGTAAAGCTGCACTCTTTGAGCGTAACATCCACAGGGGTCGGCTCAGATAGCGACTCCCATAAGCGAGAGCCAGCAGCGGTAGCCCCGCCCCAAAACCATACAAAACAAGCAGAAAGAATGCTGTTGCCGTATCATGCTTGACGGCCGCCAGGATTAAGATACTACCGAGAATTGGACCTGCACATGGGGTCCAAATTAAGCCGAGTTGGGTTCCTAGCCAGAATTCTCCAACTAATCCAACCCGTGTTGGTTCTTTTATCCAACTGCTACAACGCAAACGGCTCCACAGTCGGTAATTCCATTCTGGAAAAATTGCGCTTAAGCCAGCAACGAGAAGCAGTGAGATCGCCCCATTTCTGAGGATGCTAGCTAAGCCTGCCAACCAACCTGCCGTCACACCTACTAAGCTGCCAACGGAGGCAAAACCAGCAATGAGTCCTGCTACTAAAGCCAAGGGACCATAGCGATGAGAGGTAAGCGATCGTCCCACCAACACTGGCAAGATAGGCAAAATACAGGGCGATAGAACTGTCAAAAGTCCTGCTAACACTGCTATTGCAGCTGATAAGGTAGAAGTAGCCATATACTACCCTAATAGTCCGCGAATGACTTGTTCGGTTTCTGAGTAAGCGCCCTCACCGATGTGGTCATAACGCACAAATCCCTGGCGATCTGCCAAAAATAGATGAGGCCAGTATTGGTTACGGTACGCATTCCAGGTTGTATAATCGTTATCTAAGGGAACTGGATAAGTAATTTGGTGTTGTTTCAAAGCTCTTTTGACGTTATTTGCGTCCCGTTCAAAAGGAAATTCAGGAGTATGTATGCCAATCACCTTAAGCCCGTTAGTTGCGTATTGCCGATGCCAGCGGGTGATGTATGGTAGAGTGCGCTGACAGTTGATGCAAGCGAACGTCCAGAATTGCACCAATACAACGTTACCTTTGAGGTCAGCCACGTTGACAGAAGCAGAATTCAACCACTGGCTAATGCCCTGAAACTCTGGTAAGAACTGCCCAGTCGGTAAGGCAGCAACAGACACCGAATTAGGGGTATTACCTTCAGCAGAAGACTTGGGGAGAATCCCAGAGACAGAAGTCTGGGTAAAAGCTTTTTTGAGCCCAAGGCTGAGGGCGGTTGTGCCAACTCCTAGCCCCAAATACCAAAGGAATTGCCGTCGCTGTAGAGGTAGCTTGTTCATCAATTGACTTCCATAGATATCTACTCAAACTACGGGTAAGGGAATAGATCGGATGTTTTCTGCGATTTGATGACAAACCAGCTAAATCCAAAACCTGCTGAGAATCGTATTATCACTGCAAGGACCAAGAAGGTACGGAATTTTTATCTAAAGTGAGAAGCTATGGGTTCATCGGTTACTTCTAAAAAAACTCGATCTCGCTCTGAACCTCATCAGGCTGTTGCCGCCAAAGTCTTTCACTGGCTCAACATTATTAGCCTGAGTTTGATGATGATGAGTGGGCTAGAGATTTACAACGCCAATCCAGTTTTTGGGGGACGAGGAGGCTGGCAGTTTCCGTCCCCATTTTTGCTGGGGGGTTGGCTTGCCGGAGGTAGGCACTGGCATTTTGCCGCTATGTGGTTATTTGGGCTGAATTTACTTGGTTACGGTATATACATTTTTATCACTCGGCGCTGGAAGCATCGGTTTTTAGGTAGCAGTGACATTAAGGCTCTGCAAAAAAGTCAAAACCCAAAAAGAAAAACTTATGCTTGGCACCGATTAGCTTACACGGCAATTATTCCTGTCTTACTACTTGCCATACTTAGTGGTCTTGGAATGTATAAACCCGCCCAGTTACACTGGATTGTTGATTTGTTTGGCAGTTGGCAGGCACTGAGAATCGTTCACTTTATTTCAGTACCTACCTTTCTGATTTTTGCATTAATTCACTCCTTGTTGGGCCTTAAAGTGGGAGGATCGCGTTTAATTAGGTCTATTTTTTGGTAAAGGTACACTATGAGCCTGATTCAAGTCTCCGAAGGTTTATTATTACGTCGCCGATTTCTTCAGTTATCCGGAATTTCCAGTATTGGTTTCCTCTTGGGCGGTTGTGGATCAAGTTTGTTTGATGGGGTTGTGGGCAAAATGACAGAACCCCTTAACCAAAGTGTAGAAACATTATTGTTAAATCCCCAAAAACCTGTACCGGAATTCCCATTGAGTGCGATTCAGCCAGATGCTTTGCTGATTAATACATTTGACTTTACCCCAGAAATTGATCGTGAAAAGTTTCGTCTGATAGTTGATGGTGAAGTTAACCATCCTCTCAGTCTCAGCATGGCAGAAATTCAGCAAATGCCCTTAACTTCAATGATAATTCGCCATGTTTGTGTGGAGGGTTGGGCAGCTATTGTGCAATGGGGTGGCGTGCGGTTGCGGGATATCGTATCGCTAGCTCAACCCAAAGCCAATGTCCGCTACATTTACTTTAAGTCAGCAGATGGCTACTACGAAAGCTGGGATATTGCTTCAGCGTTGCACCCCCAGACGCTAATGGCTTATCAAAAAAATGGTCAAACCCTATCAACTCGTAACGGTGCGCCTATACGTCTCGCCTCTCCAATAAAGCTTGGTTACAAGCAAAGCAAGTGGGTTACTAAAATTACACTAACTAATAATCTGTTGCCCTCAAAAGGCTACTGGGAGGATCAGGGCTACGAGTGGTTCGCCGGAATATAGCAATACTAAATTAAACAGGACTTACGCACTGCCACTAAATATAGCGGTTTGTAGGGGCAATCCCCCTGTTGTTGCCCTGCGACAAAGCGCGCTCGACCTAAATAGAATACCTATGAAAGTGGGTTGCGATAAAAACTTAATTGTGGTATAGGAGGCTACTCCTACCTCTCGGTCGTAGGCGCAGGCATCGCTTTGAGGGAGCGTCACGATTGCCTCCAGCCCCGTTTTCGCGTTGCTCCCAATTTATACTATTCTTAAAATAGGCTTACATTAAAGTCTTGCCCCTCAACAGGCAATTGCCTCAACTTATGGTTCAATCTCCCACCTCACCCATTGCCAGATACCCAGCCACCGAACTGGCA
>CASBRB010000388.1 GCA_949127975.1 Oscillatoriales cyanobacterium PMM_0019
ACATAAACCCACACGGGTGATGTTGGGTTTCGTTCCTCAACCCAACCTACAAATATAGCGGGTTCGTAGGGGCAAACCCCCTGCTCAAGCCCCTATATATGCCAGTGTGCGTAAGTCCTGACATTACTGTTTGTGTTAGGTTTACTTTAAAAAGATAAATCAACATACAATCCTTGATGATCGCTAACTGGTTTATTATCTGGAGTTACTGGAGTATCCCAATAATGAACAGTATAATTTTTAGCCCAATTTTTAGTTACACAAATATGATCGATACGACAATGTTTTGTTAAACATTCTAAATTACTTTTTGCTAGTTCTTCCTCTAACATTTTACGTCCTTTTTTTGTTCCATAGTATCGATCGTCTTTTAAAGTTTCATTAAAATCTCCAGCTAGACACATAGGAATATTTAATTTACTAAGTTCTTGCCAATCTTGACTTTGTTTGATAATCTGTTGATAATGTTCTTCCCATAATTGAGAATTGCCATTTTCTCCTTTATCATGGGCATAAGTAATAATTGTGCCATAAACAATAAAAGAACTTTTTTCCAGTTCTATTTCTATGGCAATAGTATAATTATTAGCAGTTTGAAACACTTTATTAATAGGATAACGGGAATAGATTGTTACGACATTTTCTCCGTTATTAAAACAAGGAGTTGAAACTTGTTCATAATCTTCTCCAGGATTAATAATGGCATGAGTTTCTGTTAAAATCCAAATATCAGCTTGTATTTCTTGTATTTTTTGATTTAAAATTGCATTTTTTTGAGGCTTTTTCCATCCTTTTGTATGAGGACGTTCAACATTCCATGTAGCAATTTTAAGATTCATAGCTATTCTATACAAGAATAAATTAATTAAACACAGTACTGTAGCACACTGGCATATATAGGGGCAACCACAGGGGGTTTGCCCCTACGAACCCGCTATATAATGTCGAACATACTGCGGTTTGCAAATAAGCAAGTTAGCTGTTTTTCCTACTGGCTATTAGCTCGATCGGAAGGAACATAAGTCGGATGTTGATCCAATTCTCCCATCCGTTTTAAGGGCCAAAAGCGAACAATCGCTTTACCAATGATGTGATCGCGCGGTACAAAGCCCCAGTAGTGACTGTCGTAACTGTTATTACGGTTATCTCCTAAAACCAAGTATGAGTCGGGTGGTACCGTTGCTGGTCCCCAGTTATAGTTGGGCTTATCTTGTATGTAGTTTTCCCGCAGGCCTTTATCGTTAACATAAACCTGTCCCCCTTTCACCTCTACCTTATCTCCTGGTAAACCAATTACCCGCTTAATAAAGGCATCGTGGAAATTTTGTTTCTCTAGTGCTTCAGTAGGCGAAAACACTACAATGTCTCCTCGCTCAGGAGTTTTGAAGCGGTAACTCATCTTGTCAACGATCAAGCGGTCATTGATTTGTAGAGTTGGTAGCATCGATCCCGAAGGGATGTAGCGGGCTTCCGCGACGAAGGAGCGAATCCCAAAGGCGAGAATTGCGCTCAATCCAAGCGTTTTCAAAGCTTCCATCCAGAGATTGTCGGCTTTTTGTTGAGGTAGGTTGTTAGGTTGTTGTTCTACGCCAGTCATATATGCTTAATCACGCTTACCAAAATTAGGAAACTGATTTCTAATTTACAGATTCCTGGTTCCCCAGCCCAGCAGCACCCAGTAGCACTCAGCCACGCTGTATTTAGTTTTAATCCCAGAATACAATGCAAGTTGAATGTTCAATTACGATAACATAAAGTGCCATGCCCTCTGTTCCTTGCTTGTTTATCCGCCAGTCTCGCATTCTTTTACCCTCCGGGGAGTTTTTAGTGGGAGATGTGCAGATCCGTGGTCGAGAAATTGTCCAAGTTGCACATGAACTCCCGGCATCTGACTGTGACAAGGAAATAGACGCTCTTGGTCTGACTTTGTTGCCAGGAGCGATCGATCCCCAGGTACACTTCCGAGAACCAGGGCTGGAACATAAGGAAGATTTGTTCACAGCGAGTTGTGCCTGTGCCAAAGGTGGGGTGACTTCGTTTCTAGAAATGCCCAATACTCGTCCTCTAACAACTACACAAGAAGCCTTAGATGACAAGCTCAGTCGAGCAGCAAATAAGTGTTTAGTTAATTATGGCTTTTTTATTGGGGCAACGGCAGACAACCTGCCTTCTTTACTTGCTGCCCACCCAACTCCAGGGATTAAAATTTTTATGGGCTCGATGCACGGTCCACTGTTGGTGGATGGGGAAGCGACGATTGAGGCGATTTTTGCTCAAGGCGAACGCTTAATTGCTGTTCATGCTGAAGACCAAAGCCGCATCAACCAGCGTCGGCAGGAATTTGCTGGGGTCTCCGATCCTGCTATTCACTCGCAAATTCAGGACGATCGAGCAGCTCTGATTGCCACCCAACGAGTGCTAAATCTATCTAAGAAATATCAGCGACGCCTGCATATTTTACACCTATCAACCGCTGTTGAGGCTGACTTACTGCGTCTTGATAAGCCGAGTTGGGTAACAGCCGAAGTAACGCCCCAGCACTTGTTTTTGAATACCAGCGCCTATGAAAAAATCGGTACACTAGCGCAAATGAATCCACCTTTACGCCAGCCCCACGATAACCAAGTCCTCTGGCAAGCACTGAAAGATGGCGTAATTGATTTTATTGCCACCGATCACGCACCCCACACTTTAGCAGAAAAAGCCCAAACCTACCCCAATTCTCCTTCTGGTATGCCGGGAGTTGAGACATCTTTACCTTTGATGCTCACTGCGGCTATTGAGGGGCGTTGCACTGTTGCTCAAGTATCTAACTGGATGTCTACTGCTGTTGCTAAAGCTTATAATATCCCCAAAAAGGGTGCGATCGCTCCTGGCTATGACGCCGATTTAGTACTCGTAGACCTCAACAACTATCGCCCTGTGTTACGAGAACAACTTTTAACTAAATGCGGCTGGAGTCCCTTTGAAGGCTGGAACCTCACCGGATGGCCGATTTTTACCATTGTTGGCGGTCAGATTGTCTATGAACGCGGGCAGATCAATACAGCAGTACGAGGCACTGCCTTGTCATTTGATTTGAACGCACCGCTTCTACTCCCTTCGGTGCTCTAAGATTATGTATTAAGCCAGGCTTTAATCGTCCAACCTCGCCGCCACCCTAGACCTAGCAATAAACCAGCTACAACAATACTTGTGAAATAGGCGAGGCTAGTGAACCGGACTGTTACGGGGGGTGCCACTGGCTCTACATCAATATCTTTTGACACTCGGAAGGGACTGAATTGGTGTACTGCTGTTGGTTGAGGAGACACTTCTACATCAACTTTGTAAGGCGCACCATCGAAAAACTGCTGCTTCCATACCAATTTACCAGTTGTGTCCGGAGTGCCAAGATATGCAAAAGTAATCCAGTCATGTTCCATCTGAGTGGCTTTGACACTAAAGAGTACATCCGTGGCAGGCTTACCTGTCTGCGTATCAATCACCTGTGCTGTGAAGTTGGCAAGCTTACCAACGGTGGTGTGGTCATTTCCTGCAAGCCGTAGTTCCAGTCCCTTTGACTGGAGAACTGGTGGATTATCTACCTTTTGGGAATGCTCTTGGTGATGCTCGTGGGCATGCGAATCTGGGAGTTCAGCACTGACATTCACCACGACTAGGGCCATGATTGCTACAAGGGTTGCCCCACTTAGTAATAGTCGTACTCGTTGTGGTGCAAATTCCCCTGGCTGGATATTTTGCGGTCCGCCTATGACCCAACCACCTCCAAGCCCTACAATCAGTAGAATGACTGCCAGAATGCCTCCATTACGATACTTAATCCAGTTTTCAGCCACTCCTAGAGTGATGGTCTGCTGGATGGGGGTGAAAGCATTGGCGATCGTGGGAGTGACGCTCACTAACAGTTGGTAGTTGCCCCGTATTGGTAGCATTTGCTGGAGTTGTAACTCCCCAGTGGGGGAGTTAGCCTCTATATCCAGCAATTTAGTCCCCTCCACAATTGGAAAATCTGTTGTCAACCAGGGAGTTGGAGAGGGGGTGAGTATTTGTAAACGAAAATAGGCATTTTTCAGAGCATGACCAGCAGCATCAACTGCTTGTAGCTTCAGATGTACAGGAGACTGCTGTTTAACGGCTTCAGCTTCAAATGGTATAAGTTGCGACTCAGGTGGAGTAGTGGTCAGATGAACAGTTGCTTGGGGAGACTGTGCAGACCCTATGCATCCATAGAAAATAAGCCCCATCAGAACACTAAAATTGATCAGGGTCGAAAGCTTGAATGACGATATATTCACTAGGAAATCCTGCTAGAAACGCCGTCTGCGTGCTTAATGACAAGCAACCATCAATGTATGGTGGCGTAGAGAATGTGCCTGATTATGAATCGCAGGATAGCTGGTGAAGTAAACCGTCCAAAGGGTTAAAGCACATAAGGATGTGTAAAGTGTCATTTGCACAGGTACGGACAGGGTGAACCGAACTGCCTGTTGCTGAATAGAGATTGCTGAAAAAGCGGTCAAGAGTGTACCTCGCAC
>CASBRB010000389.1 GCA_949127975.1 Oscillatoriales cyanobacterium PMM_0019
ACAAAGGAAGATGCGATCGCTCTATGTAGTGCTGCACTAACTTCCTTACTCAGTCCCGGAGGCACTTGGGCGGCAGCAAGATTAATCCGCTGTGCGGAAAGAAACTGTTGCGCTTCTGGAGGAATATTTAGCGATGCAATGCGTCGAGAAAGACTGTGATTAAAGGTATTTAATACAATAATTCCCAGAAGTGCGATCGCTAGCAAGCTAGCAATCCTGGACATAGCATTATTAATCCCCGATGCTACCCCCGCATAACGTAACTTCACCGCCCCCATCACCACCGTTGTCAGCGGTGCGACACAAATACTCATGCCCAAACCCAGTACCACCACCGCCGGGAAAAACGTCGTCCAGTAACTACCGCCAATTCCAGGCACTGCCATTAAACCAAACCCAAAAGCGGCAATGGTTGGACCAATTATCAAAGGTAGCTTGGCACCGTAGCGACTGACTAGCCCCCCAGACCAGCGTGATAGGAAAAACATAATAATGGGAAAAGGTACCAGTGCCGATCCCGCTGCTGTTGGTGAATAACCCTGCACTTGAATCAAGTTAAAGGGCAGAAAAAATAACATCCCACCTAAGGCAGAGTATAGCAGCAGAGTCAGCAAGTTTGCCCCGCTAAAGTTGCGCGATCGGAACAATTTTAAGGGCATCATTGGTGAGGGGATGCGAGACTCCACAAAGATAAACATCCCTAGAACAACTGCCCCCATAGTAATTGCACTCAGGACAACGGGATTGGTTAAGCCGACTTTTCCAGACTCCAGCAGTCCATATATAATACCTCCCAACCCAATAACTGCCAGTGGTGCGCCCCACCAGTCAAGCCGGGAATTAGCTCGATCGTCACGACTTTCTGGTACGTGCCAGAAGCTAATGCCAATAACCATCAGCGCCAGGGGAACGTTGATAAAAAATATCCAGCGCCAGGATAAATTTTGAATCAGCCAGCCACCTAGTACAGGTCCGATTGCTGAGGTAATGGCTGTAAAACCTGACCATAATCCGATCGCGCCCCCGCGTTGCTCTGGGGTGAATGAGGCACTGATAATTGCTAGACTACCAGGAATTAGTAAAGCTCCGCCAACTCCCTGAACCCCTCGTGCTATAATTAATTGTTGTATGTTCGGGGCTAAACCACACCACCCTGAGGCAATGGCAAAAACTGCCACGCCTAAAGTGAAAATGCGTCGCCGTCCAAATCGATCGCCTAACGAACCTCCTACTAGGATCAAAGCCGCGACAAATAGGGCATAGGATTCAACCACCCACTGAGTATCAGCAACTGTAGCCTTCAAATCGGTTTGCAGGATTGGTAACGCTACGTTGACAACGGTGCTATCGATAAATGCTATGCTGGAACCCAGAATTGTTGCCACTAATACCCAGATTCTGGCATCGGGTGGTTTGACAATATTAGACATCTTGAGCTTCAAAAATTTCCATCCAAAATTTTTCAGTCATTATCATCCATGCCTTTTTGGGCTTTTTGCTCAAACACATAGCCCATTCTTTCTCATTGCAAGCATATATAGGGGCAACCCACTTGGGGATTGCCCCTACGAAGCTTTATATGTAGTGCTAGAATTAAAAGATTGGTATTATACACCCATCTAAAAAAACGTGGTTATGAAATTGCCCATAGTTGCTATTATCGGACGCCCTAACGTGGGCAAATCTACTATAGTCAATCGCCTCGCGGGAGACAATAGTGCAATTGTGCATGATGAACCGGGGATAACGCGCGATCGCACTTATCGCGAAGCCTTTTGGCAAGCCCATGATTACCTGGTAGTAGACACAGGCGGCTTGGTGTTTGACGATGACACTGAGTTTTTACCCCTAATCCGAGAACAAGCACTGACAGCACTAGCAGAAGCAAGTGCCGCAGTGTTGGTGGTGGATGGGCAGGCGGGGCTAACCACTGGCGATGAAACTCTAGCCTCTTGGTTGCGTACTCAAACAGTCCCCGTATTGCTAGCCGTCAATAAATGCGAGTCTGAAACTCAAGGCTTAATCCAGGCATCCGAG
Organism: Oscillatoriales cyanobacterium PMM_0019; assembly: GCA_949127975.1. Lineage (GTDB taxonomy): Bacteria > Cyanobacteriota > Cyanobacteriia > Cyanobacteriales > CASBRB01 > CASBRB01. The sequence goes on from CASBRB010000389.1 coordinate 2,038, forward strand.
TTTTGGACACTAGGACTGGGAGAACCCTACCCCGTCTCCGGCATTCATGGCAACGGCATGGGCGAGTTACTTGAGGAGCTGGTAACTTACCTGCCAGCAGTGGAGGAAATGCCAGAAACTCCAGAAATTAAAGTAGCAATTATCGGACGCCCCAACGTAGGTAAGTCTAGCTTATTGAACGCCCTGACAGGCGAAAACCGTGCGATCGTCAGCCCGATTTCCGGTACTACCCGCGACGCTATTGATACAGTGGTAGAACGCGACGATAAAACCTACCGCCTGATTGACACAGCAGGGATTCGCAAGAAGAAAAATGTTGATTACGGTCCCGAATTTTTTGGAATTAATCGCGCATTTAAAGCTATTCGGCGCTCAGACGTGGTATTGCTGGTAATTGACGCTATTGATGGAGCTACCGAACAAGACCAAAAACTAGCCGGGCGGATTGCCGAAGAAGGTCGAGCTTGTGCGATCGTAGTCAATAAGTGGGATGCTGTTGAAAAGGACTCCTACACCATCTATGACTACGCAAGAGAGCTAAAAGAAAAACTATACTTTATCGATTGGGCAGAAACTATCTTCGTCAGTGCCTTAACTGGGCAACGGATAGAAAAGATTCTCGAATTGGTGGACGGTGCAGCTTTCCAACACCAGCGCCGAGTAACCACTGCTGTGATTAATGAAGTTTTACAAGAAGCCCTAAACTGGCACACTCCTCCAACCACAAGGCAGGGGCGTCAAGGTAAAATCTACTATGGCACTCAAGTCAGCACCTCGCCACCGACAATAGCCTTATTTGTCAACGATCCCGTCCGCTTCAACGAAAACTACCGCCGATATATCGAGCGGCAATTCCGAGAACAGTTGGGCTTCACCGGAACACCACTGCGATTGCTGTGGCGAGGCAAAAAAGTGCGCGAAGTCGAGTCCTCCCATTCCAATCGCGCCACCCGCGTCTAATTACCAAATTTAAAGATGGATCTGTTACGATCGCTACCTCTGGGGCTATACCTGGAACAACCAATTACCTGGCTACATAAACTCGACCCCAGAGTAAAACTAATTTGGCTGATGAGCTTTCTATTCGCTCCCATTCTGGCAAATGACATTTGTCGGGTGGTGCTAGCGTTACTGTTAATCGCGATTACTTTGATATCTGGTATTCCGTTTCGGGTGTGGCGGCAACAAATGGGGTGGCTGCTGTTGTTAAGTTTTTTTCTAATACTCACAGCAGCGATCGCTCCCGACGGATTCCATATAAACTATCAGCCGCGACTACCAGCCGACCATTTGAATTTGCCTCAACCCAGCTCATACAATTACGTTTTGTTTCAGTTACAACAGGGATCGTTCAAATTGGCGATTACCCGCAAATCTCTACATTTGGGGATTAATGCCAGCAGCTTATTGTTTACCCTGATTTACGGCTCCAACCTCTACCTGCTCACAACCGCTCCAGAAGAAATTACTGCCGCTCTGGAAAACTGGATGCGCCCTCTGCGGCGCTTCAACGTGCCAGTAATAGAAATTGTGTTAACATTAACCCTGTCTTTGCGCTTTATTTCTCTAGTCTTGGAAGAAGTGCAAAATCTCATTCGTTCAGTGTGGACGCGAGCGATTAACTGGAAAAAGCTAGGTGTCCGTAAAAGTATTCAAGTCTGGTTAATAGTAGCTGAACGATTGCTGGAAAATCTATTATTGCGAGCCGATCAAATTGCTAGTGCGATGAAAGTGCGGGGTTTCACCAGTCCTAATACTCATCGGGTGCAATGGCATCATCTGCGGCTGAAAAAAAGTGATTGGGGGGCTCTGGCAATTTTAGTGGTGTTCTGGACATCCCGGCTGCTTTTCGGAGGTGCAGGATAATATTTTATCTGGTGTATTTTCTGCTCTAAGAAAGCTTTTTTCCCAGTTCCCGTCCGCGTTGCGTCGGACATCTACCCCTATCCCTTAGTGCGAGTTGATGAGCAGCGAAACCTATCTAAATCACCCAACCTTTGGCTTGCTTTACAGAATCTGTGTAATTGACGATAATCAGGAATTGTTCACTACCCTTTATGCCCAGCGCATATTTTTTTTAGTGACAAACAGTGCTAATGGACTAACGTTTGAACCCATTAGTCGTACTGATGGTCGCCTGCTAGTAGAGAACCGCCTCCGCCAACTGCGTCGTAGCGGTAACACCCAGCAGTACCAGCAGCTTCAAGCCGTTCATCAACAAACGTTCCTATGACGGGCGTAATTATACAACGGATTAAGGAAATTCGTCAACAGTTGCCGGAATCTGTGCGACTGATTGCCGTCACCAAGCAAGTACCACCTGCTGCCATGCGAGAAGCTTATGCCGCAGGAGTAAGGGATTTTGGCGAGAATCGGATTCAAGAAGCAGAACTCAAACAAACCCAACTGCAAGATTTACCAGATATCACCTGGCATCTGATTGGACATCTCCAGAGCAACAAAGCACGCAAAGCTGTAGAAATATTTGATTGGATTCACTCGGTAGACAGTTTAAAGTTGGCCCTGCGGCTTAATGACTTAGCAGGAGAATTATTTCTTCAGCCGCAAGTCTGCCTTCAGGTTAAACTATTATCAGACCCCAATAAATACGGTTGGACTGTGGCTGAACTACTTGCCGAGTTACCAGAACTTGACAAATGCAGCAATCTGCAAATTCAAGGATTGATGACAATCGGACCACTGGAGCTGGATGTTTCAGAAAGTCTGGCACTATTTCAGCATACTTGGGAACTTGCCGATCGAATCAGGCAGAAAAACTGGTTAAATATTCACATGAACCATTTATCAATGGGAATGTCGTCAGATTACCAGTTGGCAGTACAGGCTGGTGCCACAATGGTTCGCCTAGGACGGATTATTTTTGGCGAACGGACGCCATTACTCAGTTAAATCGAGTGTTCGCGCTAGCCCTATGGATGAGGTAACATATTGGCGTAGCACTTGAAGATTGGTAACCAGCGTCAACTAAATTTATGGAGGTGCGTAAACAGTGAATAACATTTTTACCAAGCTACGAGATTTCGTTGGGCTCAACGAACCAGTGGAATACGAGTATGAGTATGAAGAAGTGGATACTGCAGAAGCATACCCAAACCCATACCCAGAAGAGCCTCGACAAGTAACACCGGATGAAGAAGCTCGTAACCGTCAGCGGGGAAGAGAGCGGGCAGTAGCACCAACAGAAACAGGAAGGAGAACAATGAATAATGTGATTGGTATGCCTGGTGCCACCAATGGAGTTTCCGAAGTGGTAGTGATGGAGCCCCGTTCGTTTGAAGAAATGCCACAGGCAATTCAAGCGCTGCGGGAACGCAAATCGGTGGTTTTAAACCTGACTATGATGGACCCAGACCAAGCGCAACGCTCTGTAGACTTTGTTGCTGGTGGCACCTACGCCATTGATGGTCATCAGGAGCGTATCGGCGAAAGCATCTTTTTGTTTACGCCTAACTGTGTTCAAGTCAGTACCCAGACAGGCGTCGTTCACGAAGTAGCCCAGGCTACAGCACGCGCTACCCGCCCCACCGCCCCTACTCCCGCTTGGGCGTCTGAACAAGTGCGAATGGTTCAGTAAAAAAGTTATTGGTCATTGGTTAATTGTCATTTGTCCTTTGTTATATATTAATAATTTTTGTCAAATTAACAGAAACTAATGACCAATAAATAATAACCAATGACCAATTACCAATGACTATTAAATTCGGCTTGATTGGTGGCGGGGTAATGGGTGAAGCGCTGTTATCCCGCTTGATTGCTCAGCAGATTTATTCTCCTGACGAGGTAGTGGTGAGCGAAAGGCTACCTCAGAGGCGGGAATTTTTAGCTCAACAATACGGCGTCCAGGTGACGGATGATAACCAAGCGGTAGCTCAGGCAACAGAAGTGCTGTTGTTAGCTATCAAACCGCAGGTATTTGATGCTGTTGTCGCTCAACTGAAAGAAAGAGTTGAAGTTGAAACTAGCCAGTTAGTAATTTCTATTTTGGCTGGGGTAACCCTATGGCAACTAGAGAAGGCTTTTCCAAAACAGCCGATAATTCGGGCAATGCCGAATACACCAGCGACGGTAGGAGCCGGGATCGCAGCTCTAGCCTCCGGGACTCACGCCAATCAACAGCATCTACAACAGGCAAGGGTGATTTTCCAGGCAGTCGGGGAAGTGGTAGAAGTTTCAGAAAGCTTGATGGATGCGGTAACTGGTTTATCGGGATCGGGCCCTGCTTATGTGGCAATTATGATTGAAGCTTTAGCCGATGGAGGCGTCGCCGCTGGTTTGCCGAGAGTTCTAGCATCTGCTTTGGCTTTGCAAACTGTACTGGGAACATCTCAGCTATTACAGCAATCAAAAATGCACCCTGCCGAACTTAAAGACCGCGTTACCAGTCCCGGCGGCACTACGATCGCTGGTATTGCTCAACTGGAGCGTGCTGGTTTTCGATCTGCTCTCATTGAGGCAGTAGTAGCGGCTTACCGACGCTCTCAAGAGTTGGGGCAGTAGGTTATAATTCGGATTAATATAATTTGATAGTCAACAACTAGCCAAAAGTGTTTGGGAGATAAATTTAATGGTAAATCCTGATTTTGAACAACCGTCAGGTGTTGAAGGTAGTGCCGCCCCTAGTGGTTATATCTATACATCTGTTTCACTTAATCTTAACGGGGCTAATTATCAAAACACTACAAGTTCTACGTTTACTGGTTCTGGTAGTAACTCCTGTAAAGTGCAGGTGAATATCGGTTCTGATGGTATACCACAAGTAGCTGTAGCTGTAGGTTGGGTTGAGCAATAGCGAAACCCAACATAAACCCACCTTAACACTGGTGATGTTGGGTTTCGTTCCTCAACAATTACTGATGTTGGGTTTCGTTCCTCAACCCAACCTACAATTACTGATGTTGGGTTTTGTTCCTCTACAATTACTGATGTTGGGTTTCGTTCCTCAACCCAACCTACAATTATTACGATTACTAGGAACTGACCCCCACATCTAAGCGGTAGAGATGCTGATACGCCTGCTCAATAACGCCCTTGCCCCGCAAAAAACCTGTGTTGGCACCCGGACAGATATAATTGAGGGTTGTCGGTGTAAATAGCTCCCGCAGTAGCTGAACGCTTTTTAGCTGCCTGGGCCAGTGAAACGTTTTAGATGTGCGTAGGGGTACAAGTGTACCATTTGGGTTGGGTAACAAATGACGCCCAGTAAAGAGAACGCCGCCGCTGCCGCTGTAATATAAACAAGAAGAACCAGGAGAGTGCCCGGGAGTCCAAATAACGTTACTATGGGGGCTGATGGTAAACTTGAGTTGGAAGGAAGTCAAAGAGGGAGAGGGTTGAGGCTGGGAACTATCTCTATTTATGCTTAGTCCTGGCAACAGATAAGCTTCCTGTTCCTGGATGAGAATGTCACAGCCAAAGGCTTGACTTATTTCTCGCACTTTGCCAATGCCGCCCCGGTGGGTAAGAACCAGCCAGCGAATGCCCCCTTGCTGTTGGAGGAATATCTGGTTTGCCTCATTCCAGGCAGGACAATCGATCAGGATATTCCCAGAGTTTTCTACAATAAAATAAGCGGTACCCCCTAATGTGTCCCGATTAGGTGGAAACGCAAAAATACCGTTCAGGACAGGGCGAGGTGGTTTGAGGGCAGGCGAAATCAAGGTGCTGTGTTCGGGTAAATCTGGCTGCATAATCCTTGGTGTTTAATCGTTGATAGCAAATGGCAGGCAAAACCAACCTATGCTGAAAAAATGTCTGAATAGATAAAAATACCGTAAACCGATTTAGATCTTAATTTATGGAATTCCAGTTACTCTTCATTTTATTTTTGGTTGGCTTATGTTTGTACGTGCTGCTGGTGCTTTGGGTGGGCAGGCAATCTAAATCACCGCCTCGTCAGGCTGCGGCTTCTGAGAAACAGGAGTCGGCAGCACCACAGACTACCTCATCTGGCTCTGAAGTGTCAACACTCTGTCCCATCAACAAAACAGAAGAAACAAATCTCAGAAATTGTTTTCCCTGGTCTATATACTATCTTGAAAATATTGAGTATCGACCACAAGCTGTACTCTGTATTGGCAAGTTAAGATCTAACCCAGAGGAAGCTTATAATACAATTCGGTCTAACATTGAGGCACTGTTTGGCGAACGCTTCTTTGTTTTGTTTCAAGAAAGTATCAGCGGAAAACCGTTTTTTGCCCTGATCCCCAATCCTCAGTATCGCCCTACAGGTAAGCGTAATATGGAGAGGTTGAGTCAACCTGGCTTAGCCTTAGGACTATTATTAGTTACCTTGTTTACCTGCACGTTAATTGGATCTGCAATTGTAGGTGTCACTGAGAAACAACTGCTAGCTAATCCCGCTGTTTTACTACAAGGACTACCTTATGCCGTACCCCTGATGACTATCTTGGGCATCCATGAATTAGGTCATTACCTGACGGCTCTATTCTATAAAATTCGCACCACTTTGCCCTATTTTATCCCAGTGCCGTTTTTCTTAGGTACTTTTGGAGCGTTTATTCAGATCCGATCGCCTATACCCAACCGCAAAGCTTTATTTGACATCGGTATTGCAGGACCGTTGGCAGGCTTTATCGTCACGTTACCCATTTTGTTTTGGGGTTTGGCTCACTCCAGCGTGGTAGAAATCTCTCAAAAGTCCGGAATTTTGAATGTTGACTCCCTTAATCCCCGGTTTTCGCTATTCTTTACTCTGGTTAGTAAATTAGCACTAGGTAGTGGATTAAGTCCCAACACCGCCATCCATATGCATCCTGTAGCAGTTGCGGGTTATATTGGTTTGATAGTAACGGCTCTGAATTTAATGCCAGTAGGGCAACTTGATGGCGGTCATATCGTTCACGCTATGTTTGGGCAAAGAATAAGTATATTCATCGGGCAGATTACCAGACTGCTGGTGCTGGGACTAGGCTTTATTCATCGGGATTTGTTGGTCTGGGCGTTGATATTATTAGTTATCCCCCTCATGGATGAACCAGCTCTTAATGATGTGTCAGAACTGGATAACTGGCGCGACTTATGGGGCTTGCTGACTTTAACTTTGTTAGTAATTATCCTGTTGCCAGTACCTGGTAGTCTAATTAAGTTACTGCATATTTAATGATGACTTTTGACAAATGACAAATAATAAACAACGGATTCAAGTAATTGGTGGTGGACTAGCCGGGACAGAAGCAGCTTGGCAAATTGCTCAGGCTGGAATCCCGGTGGTACTGTATGAAATGCGACCTACTAGGCTCACTCCTGCTCATCACACGGGTGAACTGGCGGAACTGGTGTGTAGTAACTCCTTTGGGGCGATGTCAAGCGATCGCGCGGCTGGCTTATTGCACTCTGAATTACGACAGCTCGGTTCGATTATTGTGGGTAAAGCAGATGAACACGCAGTCCCTGCTGGCGGTGCTTTGGCAGTCGATCGAGGGCAATTTAGCCAAGAACTCACTAAAACTCTCGCCACTCATCCATTAATTGAGTTGCGTCGAGAGGAAGTTCCCCAAATTCCTCCAGAAGGAATAGTTGTTCTCACCACAGGACCTTTAACAAGCCACGACTTAGCTGAAGATTTGCGCCACTTCACCGGGTTGGAATACATGAGCTTTTTCGATGCTGCCAGCCCAATTGTAGTGGGAGAATCAATTAACCGCGATATCGCCTTTCTCGCCTCTCGCTACGATAAAGGCGATGCCGCCTATCTCAACTGCCCGATGAACTCTGAGCAATACTTGCACTTTAGGCAAGAACTTTGTCAAGCTCAACAGGTGGAACTAAAAGACTTTGAGCGGGAGACAGCTAAATTCTTTGAGGGATGTCTGCCCATTGAAGAACTAGCGCAGCGGGGAGAAGATACCATGCGTTATGGTCCCTTGAAGCCAGTAGGACTATCCGATCTTCGCACAGGCGATCGTTCATACGCGGTGGTGCAACTGCGGCAAGAAGATAAGGCAGGGCAGTTGTGGAATATGGTGGGATTTCAGACAAATTTGCGCTGGAGCGAACAGAAACGGGTGTTTAGGCTGATCCCAGGACTAGAGCAAGCGGAATTTGTCCGGCTAGGCGTGATGCACCGCAACACGTTTATTAATGCCCCTGAGTTGTTGCAGCCTTCTCTGCAATTTAAACAGCGTCCTACTTTACTAGCCGCAGGGCAGTTGATTGGTACAGAGGGTTACACCGCAGCATCTGCGGGAGGTTGGCTAGCTGGAACCAATGCCGCGCGGCTGGCTTTAGGTAAAGAGCCGTTAACGTTACCACCAACTACGATGATGGGGGCGTTGTTTGAGTTCATTAGTTCTGCTTCGCCTAAACATTTTCAGCCGATGCCACCGAATTTTGGGATTTTACCAGAGCTGCCTATGCGAATTCGGAGTAAGCAGGAGCGTTATGGGGCTTACCGCGATCGCGCTTTGGCTGATTTAGATAGCTGGTACACAGACTAAAATTGAATAACCAACGTAGGGTGCGTTAGCGAAGCGTAACGCACCATTACATATACAGCAGCTAAGCCCATGACTACTACCACAATAAAAAAACTAACTTTTGAGGAGTTTCTCGCCCAGTATCCTGAAGGCTCTGGCAGATACGAATTCGTAAATGGGGAAATTGTCAAGGTGGAAGCAACCAGAGCGCATAAAAATATAGCCCGGTTTTTAGTATTTGCCTTTAATGATGAAATCAGGCGAATGGGACTTGACTATATTGTTGACAAAGATATAATCTTCAGAACTGTCACAGCTTCTGGAGAAGAACGAGGTAGAAACCCAGATGTAGGCGTGGTAAGTGCATTCTTATGGAACAGCAACGTACTAGCTTACGGTGCAGTTACCGAACCTATCCAACTAGCTGTGGAAGTGACATCCACTAACTGGGATGATGACTATCTAGACAAGCTGGATGAGTATCAACGCCTCGGTATCCCTGAATATTGGATTGTGGATTATTTGGCTATTGCCTCCAGAAGTTATCTCGGTAATCCCAAAATTCCCTCTGTGTTTGTTCACCAGTTGGTTGAGGGTAGATATACTACCCAGCGATTTACAGGAGCCTCGCACATCATCTCTCCCACTTTTTCTCAGCTAAACTTAACTGTGGAGCAGGTATTTGCCGCTCAATACAATTTAAATTCAGGGTGCAGACCTCAAGCAAAACTTGACAAAAGGCGTACACACCATACCTGTCCAGACATTATCAAATAATTTCCTCCACCTCCCTCCTCCCTGATAAATTTTTCCCACGGCGGTGCGATTTTCATAGGTGAACCGAACTTGATATGCACCTGATTTGAGATTGTGGAAAGTCCAAACGCCACCAGAACCTTCATAACCTCTGAGATTAAGCTTGTTATCCCACCTGTAAAACTCTGCATTCAGAAGGAAGGTCAAGCTCTCTCTAGACATTGCTAACAGATAATCAGATTCTTGATGTGTTTTTGTGACATTTCTAGCATAGCTACGCTCTATTATTTGTCCATTCGCACCCTGAAGTTCTGGCATCAAACCAAAGAATATAAAGCGATATGGGATTTGTGTAAGGTTGGTAACGCGAATCCCAAATTGTACTGGGGTATTGACATCAAACATGTTTTCCGGGATGGTTAACACTGGAAACGGAACCAGAGTTTCAAAGCGGATGCCATCTACTTCCACAGCCTTGGGGTCAGAGTCTGCAAGTTGAACCAGGTGGAAATTTACAAACTGAGTGGCCAACAGACCTGTCACAGTTTCTTTAAAAGTTCTTTCTTCTTTCCTTTCTGAGTAAAAGTTGCTATGATACTTAAACCGAAGCTGGTAGTTTTCCGACTTGAGCCCATCTAAAGACCAGCATAAATAGTTTTCATTAAATATTTCGAGTCGAAGCTTGTTCTTTTGCCAAGAAATGCTGGCTTTTAGAGAGGCGACTATAGACTGGCCAGGCATGACTAGAGAATAAAATTCTCTAGTCTCGCGCTGCCTAACTTTAAATTCTTGACCATCAGATCCTATAAGTTCTGGAATTAAAGTTCCATATTTGTAGAAGCAAAAGGGGGTTAGTGCGTTGTTAGTAATGCGAATTCCTAACTCCACAGTACTATTGGTGCCTAGCCTGTCTTCTGGAATAGGTAAAACGATAAGGTTGGGATTCACTATTTCTATAACTACGCCATCAGCTTCAACAGCGTTGTTGTTAAAAGATTCTCCAGATGTCATGTTGCTCTCTCAATTCTCAGGTTTTAAAGTTCATTGAAATTCTCTCTTTTTTGTTAAATTCAAAAAGGTCAAATTTTTCTAAGGGAAAGTAGCAAACAACGAGGGGAAATCCAACATTGCAGAAAATGGCAACTGCTTTCACCCTACTGCTTAACCATAAAGTTTGCTTAACAAATCTTAAATTAAGTTTTGTTACGTTCTTCCTGCCCGAACTATATAAAATCCGGTGACCGTAGGTTGCCATCAAACAATAATTGTGGTATGAAGTCGGTTCACCTTTAGCTCACGATGAACGTGAATGAGTGCTGTTGATGGACCTCTCACTTTTTCGCGTTGCTCCCGTTGGTACGTTAGTAAGGATGGTTTGAAGATTGGAGCCGATGTAAACGGTAGTTATAACATCGGCTCCAAATGTAATCCCGACTGCTAAGAGGGAGAGGGAAAGGTAAGAAAATTTCGTAACCCAATCCCAGTCCCTTACCCTTACCCTCTTCGGGATAGGGGATGTCTGGTAGTGCATCCGAGGCGTATAACTCCAGCTTTCAGGCGTGGACACGCCCAACCTGGAGTAGCTTTTACCCGGATTGAGTAGCCTGTCTATATTTGGCGCGTGAGAAATGGAACTATAATGGTTAGAGAGCGCGATCGATACTATACATAAAAGTTTTGTTTGTGTTATAGTAGGTTTAGTTGAGGGCATGTAGCTCAGTGGATAGAGCATCAGGTTCCGGTCCTGAGGGTCGGGGGTTCGAATCCCTCCATGCTCGTTTTTGTACAGGACTTACGCACTGGCTGTACAAATAGCGGTTCGTAGGGGCAATCCCCAAGTGGGTTGCCCCTACATATGCCCAGGCTGCGTAAGTCCGATTGTACATTAACTCGTTTTCGGAGTTTTTTTCCAATTTTCTTGGACATCTCGATCGCAAGCCTCAAAGGTGTTGGCAGTAGCGTGGGAGGCAGAGCCTCACCAACAGCGTTCCCAGGCTCTGCCTGGGAACGAGAAATAACACCTTCAGGACTTACGCAACTACACTACATATAGCGGTTCGTAGGGGCAAACCCACCCCAACCCAAC
>CASBRB010000390.1 GCA_949127975.1 Oscillatoriales cyanobacterium PMM_0019
GGAAGGAAAGTAGACAAGGAGGTGAAAAGCCTATTCTCTCGTTGACAAATCTTCCCCATCTACCCCCTCTACCTGTCTTCCTTGTCTAAGAAAGACCCAAATATTAAAAACGTACCCTTCCCGGGGGCTGCCCATGCCCCCTGCTAGTATCTTGAGCGCTTGCCATGTCATTAAAATACGCTGTGGTTCATGAATGGTTGACTCCTAATGCTACCGGAGGTTCAGAACTGGTTGTCAGGGAAATTTTGCAGCATATTGCGGATGCAGATCTCTATGCTCTGATTGATTTTGAATCCACCAATCCTGAAAGTTATCTATACAAGCGCTCTGTAGGCACGACGTTCCTGCAACACTTTCCCATGGCTCGTAACGGTGTTCAAAAATATCTACCCCTGTTGCCCTTAGCGATCGAACAGCTTGATTTACGAGAATATGACGTGATCCTTTCCTCCTCTCATGCTGTTGCCAAAGGAATTCTCACCAGTCCGTACCAGTTGCACATCTGCTACTGTCATACTCCGATGCGCTACGCTTGGGACTTGACTTTTGACTACTTGAATGGTAATATAATGGGTCGTGGTTGCCAAGGTATCCTGACTCGGTATCTACTCCATCGGCTACGGCAGTGGGACGTAATTGCGGCGAATCGGGTTGACTACTTTATTGCCAATTCCTTTCACACCGCTCGCCGGATCTGGCGCTGTTACCGTCGTGGAGCTGAAGTGATTTATCCACCAGTCGATATTGAACGATTTCCCTTTGAAGCCAAAAAAGAAGATTTTTATCTCACAGTTTCCCGACTGGTGAGTTACAAGCAAGTATCTTTAATTGTCAAAGCTTTTAATCAATTAGGGCGTGAACTTGTGGTGATTGGCGGTGGACCGGAGCTCAAACAGCTCCGCCAACTGGCACAACCGAATGTACAAATACTGGGACAGCAACCCGACTATGTCTTGGCTAAATATATGTCCCAGGCAAAGGCGTTTGTTTATGCGGCTTGTGAAGATTTCGGCATTGCAATGGTTGAAGCTCAAGCTTGTGGAACGCCCGTGATAGCCTACGGTGCAGGTGGGGCACTAGAAACCGTCAGGGATATCAGGGAACACCCGGAAACGGGAACCGGATTATTTTTCCCAGTCCAAACGCCAGCAGCAATGATTGAAGCAGTAGAAATCTTTGAAGCGTCCAAGAATGCATTTAAGCCGGAGCTTGCCCGATTAAATGCCGCCCAGTTTGCCCCGAAAATCTTCCTTTCGCGCTATTTTGACTGCCTAGAGCGCTGTTATAAAGATAGTTGCTCTGGAAATCTCATCCCTCAACCCCAGTATTTAGAAGTGAATTCATCATAGCAGACGTCCGATGGCTTTATGATTGGGACTGTGTGGTGTGAATCGAAGGAGTAAAATGACTGCCGAAAGCCAACTCCTCTCCGGCAAGCTGTTGCGATCGTTAGTCAGGCGCGGGTTTCAATCACCAGCGTCTGGTCGCCGAAACATAGATCTGCCTCTAGATAGGCTAGATGCTAATTTCGTCAAGCGGCTGTTTGATGTTTTGTTTTCGCTATCCGTTCTGATTGTGTTTTCGCCAGTTTATCTGTTGTTAGCTTGGCTGGTTGCGATTAGCTCACCTGGTCCCATTTTTTATGTCCAAAAAAGAATTGGTCGTAACCACAAGTCATTTGGTTGTATCAAGTTCAGAACTATGGTGGTAAACGCTGATGAAATATTGCTGGACATGATATCATCATCAAGTCAATTTCGTCAGGAATTTGAGGATAACTTTAAGCTAAAACACGACCCGAGAATTACTAAGATTGGGAGGTTTTTACGACTGACAAGTTTAGATGAGTTTCCGCAGTTTTGGAACGTTTTGAAGGGAGATATGAGTGTCGTCGGTCCTAGACCGTTAGTACCAGAGGAACTACCAAAATATGAAGAGCATATTGACAAGGTGCTGACAATTCGTCCTGGTCTTACCGGATTGTGGCAAGTTTCTGGTCGCAATAATATCCCATATCCTCGCCGCGTCCAAATAGATGTCTATTATGTCAAATGCCGTAATTTTTGGTTGGATGTGTGGATAATTGTGAAAACAATTGGCGTTGTCATTGCCCCTAAAAATAATGGCGCTTACTAAAAGATAAGAAAGTACCACAGGCAATGGCAGTATTAGTTAGACAATAATGCCTACAGCGATCGACCAGATTTTGAGATAAGGTGGGAAATGATGAAAAAAAGTCACGAGTCAGGCTCGGAGTAGGAATAACCCCAACGAAAGTAGGGGCTTTCAAAAAGGAATACTCATTGTTGTAGTGTCCCTGCTGAAAATCAGGGATTGCTATACAATGATTTATTCGTCTGTATGAACCTCCTTCGACGTTCACAGTACTGTAGCACTGCCACTACATATAGGGGGGTTCGTAGGGGCAATCCCCCTGTGTGTGCCCAGTGTGCCAGGCTGCGTAAGTCCTGGTTCATACAGAATTTTTCTGAAATAAGTGTCAGCTTTTGAGTTCAACAGGAAAATTGAGAATGACGCAAAGCAAGCGAGCGCTAATTACCGGCATTACTGGTCAAGACGGTTCTTACTTAAGTGAGTTTTTACTAGATCAAGGGTATGAAGTTCACGGCATTATCCGGCGAACTTCTACATTTAACACCGATCGGATCGATCACATTTATGTAGATCCCCACAACGAGAAAGCACGACTGTTTCTCCACTACGGTGACTTAACTGATGGCACCACCATGCGACGGATTTTGGAGGATGTCCAACCGATAGAAATTTACAACTTGGGCGCTCAATCTCACGTTCGCGTTAGTTTTGACTCCCCGGAATACACGGTGGATACCGTGGCGATGGGAACGCTACGCTTGTTAGAAGCAATCCGAGATTACCAGCATCGTACTGGCATTGAGGTGCGGTTTTACCAAGCTGGCTCTTCGGAAATGTTTGGCAAGGTGCAAGAAGTTCCTCAAAATGAAACGACGCCCTTTTACCCCCGCAGCCCTTATGCCTGTGCTAAGGTATACGCCCACTGGCAAACAATTAATTACAGGGAATCTTATGGGCTATTCGCGTGTAACGGGATACTGTTCAACCATGAATGCACGACCTCCAGCACACCCGTAATCGTCCGCAAAGATGGACTGATTGACATCGTTCCAATTGAAGATATCGTTCCCCATCGGACAGACCCCAAACACGGCAGCCGTTACACAACTGATTTAGCTCCTGATGACAGGTTTGAAGTGTGGGATGCTAACGGTTGGACTGAGGTAACTTGTATGACTGCTACCTGGAATGGGTTTGAGCGTAAGCCTAATAAGGTAGTACATCGGATCGCTGCCAGGGGAGCTGTCTTTCATGCTACCACTGACCATATAGCCTTTGTCGCTCAAGGGGAAAATTTTGCCGAAAAGCCTACTGGTGAAATTCAAGTGGGTGAATCCCTCGCTTTGATCGACTTGCCCCAGCAGACTGACCAAATCGATCTTACACCAAGCGAGGCATGGTTACTGGGTATTCTGGCAGCTGAGGGGTACGTCAGCCCTGAAGGAAAAATACAGGTAGCAAACCAAGATTCAGCCTTATTGGATCGGGTTGCAGCATATTGGCGTAAAGTTGCTGGTGGTAGCTCGTCGCGTTATGTTGCTAAAAGTGGTTTTGAGAATGGTAATGATGTCATCCAACTACGACTGATTGGAAATCGTGCCTATGGTCGCTATCTACGCGAGTCTTTGTATACCCGTTCCGGTGACAAACGTATTCCCAAGCGGATACTAAATGCCTCGCATCAAGCTCAATTAGCATTTTTAGAAGGATTTAATGCTGGGGATGGACTTAAAAGTACGCCTTGCACCTACGAGTTTCAGGGGTTTAAAACAGCCTCTTCGGTAATGGCTGCGGGTTTGTACTGGATGAGTGTCACTACCCTCAAGCAACGAGCCATTATTTGTACAGAGGAGCGGAACGGACAACTCTACTATCAAATCAATCTCAATTCACCAAATGTTCAACCGGGCGGTAAAGGCGGACACCTACGCCGACCTTTAGCAGAAGTCGTCAAAGCCGAACCTGTAGATTACAAAGGTTGGCTATTTGACCTGGCAACTACAACTGGTACATTTCATGCGGGTATTGGTCAGGGTTGGATTCACAATTCTCCTCGTCGTGGTGAGACGTTTGTTACTCGCAAGATTACCAGAGCGATCGCGCGTATTCTTGCCAATAAACAGAAAAAAACTTACCTCGGTAATCTTGATGCTAAGCGAGATTGGGGTTATGCTAAAGACTATGTTCGGGCAATGTGGCTGATGTTGCAGCAAGACCAGCCAGATGATTACGTGATTGCTACAGGAGAGACTCACTCGGTGCAGGAATTTCTCGAACTCGCTTTTGGTTATGTCAATCTCAATTGGCAAGACTATGTGGAGTTTGACGAGCGCTATCTGCGCCCTGCTGAGGTGGATTTACTAATCGGCGATCCTACTAAGGCGCAGCAAAAACTAGGTTGGGAACGTTCGGTGAGTTTTGAGGAATTAGTCGCTTTAATGGTGGAAGCTGATTTGCAAGCCCTGGGCTTGATTTCTCCTAATGGTGAAGGAACTCATCCTTTTAAGGACATTGCTACAATTCGCCAGAACATGGGCAGTATGCACGACTGAGGCAAGAGGATTCAAAGCGTACCCGATGGGATGAGGGCAAGCTAGCCGATTGCCTATTGGCGGTAAGCTGATAGGGGAAAACTGATGGCAAGGATTACCTTAATTCAGGGTAAGCAAACAGAAAAATGGCAACTTTAGATTTAAGCGACAAACGGATTCTGGTTACAGGTGGCGCTGGATTTTTGGGGCGTTTTGTAATAGGGCAGCTCAGAGCTGCTGGGGCAAACCCTGATAAAATTATGGTGCCGCGATCGCACGACTACGACCTGCGCCTGCTCGAAAACTGCCAGCATGCAGTCAAGGAGAAGGATGTAGTAATTCACCTAGCCGCCCACGTTGGCGGTATTGGTCTGAATCAGGCAAAACCAGCAGAGTTGTTCTACGACAACTTGATGATGGGCGCTCAATTGATTCATGCTGCCTATCAAGCAGGCGTTAAAAAATTCGTCTGTGTAGGTACTATCTGCGCTTATCCCAAGTTCACGCCAGTACCGTTTAAAGAGGATGACTTGTGGAATGGTTATCCAGAAGAAACTAATGCTCCTTACGGCATTGCCAAAAAAGCCTTACTCGTCCAACTACAGTCTTATCGCCAGCAGTACGGGTTTAACGGTATTTACCTGTTGCCTGTGAATTTATACGGGCCCGAAGATAATTTTAACCCCAAGAGTTCTCACGTCATCCCAGCCTTAATCCGCAAAGTACATGAGGCGCAGCAACAGGGAGCAAAGCAGTTATTTGTCTGGGGAGATGGCAGCCCCAGCCGTGAGTTTCTTTATGTAGAAGATGCAGCGCGGGGGATTGTCATGAGTACCCAGTATTATGACAGCTCCGATCCGGTTAATTTGGGAACCAATTATGAAATTCCTATCCGCGATCTGGTAGAACTAATTTGCTCCCTGATGGGGTTTCAGGGCGAAATTGTCTGGGAAACCGATAAACCTAATGGGCAGCCGCGCCGCTGTTTGGATACTGACAGAGCAAAGCAAGCTTTTGGTTTTACCGCTGAAATGGACTTCAAGCAAGGGTTACTCAATACCATTGAATGGTATCGTCAGCACGCTGAGTAGCCGTGGGGTGCAGTCCGCGCTTGTCAATGTGTCCTGTTTGTCTCAGTACTGTAGCACTGCCTCTACATATAGCGGTTCTTAGGGGCAATCCACCCCAACCCAACC
>CASBRB010000391.1 GCA_949127975.1 Oscillatoriales cyanobacterium PMM_0019
CACCCTACTCAATGCTACTATATGCTAGTGCTTGAGCCGCTTGTAGGGTGCGTTAATGAAATGTAACGCACCATAATGGGTGCTAATTTTAGGTGCGTTATGAGTCAAGCTAATACACTCTACTCAATGCTACTATATGCTAGTGCTTGAGCCGCTTGTAGGGTGCGTTAATGAAATGTAACGCACCATAATGGGTGCTAATTTTCGGTGCGTTATGAGTCAAGCTAATACACTCTACTCAATGCTACCAATTAGCGTGAGCTTGTGAAATGTAACGCACCGCACCATATATTCTATTCATCCCAACTTCCCTGTGGCTTTTCCTTCCTGCCATCTTTTCCCCAATCTTGCGGATAAATTCCCAGAGCCATAAACCGATGAATACTAGAATACTGCCAATCTTGGGGATTTTTACACAATCCATGTCGAACCGGATTATCATGAATATAATCACAATGAAGCTCAAAATCTCGTTCATCCCGGATTAAATGCTCCCAAAAACGACGTTGCCAAAGATTACTTTCCCCTCGCTTTTGTCGTGATAGAGAAACGGCTCGATTAACCCCTAAGTCTTGCCCATAATGTTTGGTAACATAAGTTTTTATTAATCGCAATCTCACCGAAAAATCCTGATCGTCAGGGGGTAAAGTCCACAAACAATGGAAATGATCGGGTAATAAAACAAAAGCATCAATTGAAAAAGAATATTTTCCCCTTACTTTTTCAATCCCTTCTCTGAGAGCTTTTCTACCCATGTCGCTACAAAGCCAAGTATCTCTTTGATAAGTGACTTGTGTGATAAAATAAGTTCCCCCGGAAACATAAGGTCTTCTATAATTAGGCATGAGGATTTGCTATAAATTCATGATTATTGCGCCTTTTGGTTGGTGCGTTACGCTCACGCTAACACACCCTACAATGCCGATATTGTAGTTAATGAAATGTAACGCACCATCTAAAAGCCATTCATAGCCACCCCCGAATTTCCGCACTGGTGGCAGTACATCGCTGCCCAGTTGTCCCAAAAGTAATTAAGACAACTGTGAGGGGTGGGCACAAAAACAACTTCCCTGTGAGCAATGCACTAAACTGGAAAAGCCCAGTTCCAGTATGGCACATCAATTTAGGGAGGCTGAACCTTTTATTGTGGGTAATGAACCGAACTTGGGATAAAATCCTCATTAAGTAGTAGTTCAACCGGGCGAATAGCAATTATACTTAGTTTGGTCGGACTACCAGACTTGGCATGAAATGGACTCATTTAGGAAACTATCTCGATTATTAGTGTTAGGATTAATATTACCCTTAGCCGTCCTGAATGGCTGGGTATTAATCCAAGTTTTTCAATATTTTCAACCCCTGGTTAATATTTTTGTTTTAGCCATTTTATTAAGTTTTATTTTGAACTACCCGGTTCAGTTAATCGAAAAATTAGGAATCAGACGCATCTATGCAGTGATATCGATCGCCCTGCTAACTGTAGTAATTTTGGTGGTTGCTGGTCTTACTCTTATTCCCCATCTTTTAGAACAATTTAGCGTCATGGTTCAACAGCTACCCGAATCGATTGACGCTGCCCGCGTCCAACTACAATTTTTAGACAAGTGGGCTACTAGGCACCATTTGCCTTTTAGCTTGAGTCAACTGGTTACTCAAATAACAAGTCGCTTAGGTAGCGAATTACAAACAATTGCAGGAGAAATTTTTACTAAAGCTGTGTATACTATTGATAGCATTTCCGCAGCGGTTGTCGTAGTGGTACTGGCTTTGTACCTTCTCTTAGATGGAGTCCGAATCTGGTCAGGTATTTTCCAAAAGTTGCCTCATAGGTTTGCGGTTCAAATGCAGGAGGCTTTACAGCAAAACTTCCAAAATTATTTGATTGCTCAATTAAGTTTAGCTTCTCTGATAGGGTTCTCAATGACTATAGCTTTTTTCGCCTTGAAGGTTCCCTTTGCTCTACTGTTTGGCGTAGTGCTGGCAATCATGGCTGTGGTTCCCTTTGGAGATATTGTGGGTTTTACTCTCATCAGTCTTTTCGTAGCGTCACAAAATTTTTGGCTGGGAGTGAATGTACTTGTTGTCGCTATTGCGATCGATCAACTAATCGATCAAGCAGTCGCCCCTCGGTTATTAGGTGGTTTTACTGGGCTTCGTCCGCTGTGGGTTTTAGTTTCTTTGCTAGTAGGAACCAAAATTCTCGGACTATTGGGATTAATAACTGCTGTACCGATCGCTGGATTTATTAAGAGGACAGTAGATATTTTAAGCCCTACTCCACCTACATCTGATCCCAAAGAGTTGCCCGCTGAAATTACAATCTAATAGGATTTCTCTCCTCTGACTTTGATGTGCTTGTTTTCGGAATAAGGAGTTGCAGGGAACGCTTTTTCGAGCAATTTCTTGCTAGCTTCGCGGTTCTGCTTAGTTTCCTTATTGAACACCTTAAATGCCCTTTTTTGTACATAGTAAAGCGAGAATCTGGCTCCATCTAGTTTGCAGTATCGGTGGTAATTCCGCCATCCTCGCACTATGGGAGCCAATTTCTCGGCTTTGACTGTGGCACCATAATTCGACTTGTTGACGATGTGTTGGGCTCTCCCGTACCTAGTGTGATAAAAAAATCTTATGTATAGTTGGAAACCCTTTGAGGATAAGGGTTGTAGGTTGGGTTGAGGAACGAAACCCAACTTATTAGTTTAAAAGCCTTGAGTTTCCCTCTGCTCAAGCTCTCAGCCAATTGATAAGTAAAATTTATCAGCCTATGTACGGGAGAGCCCAACAAATGTCTGGTTGCGTCCTGCCCACACTGACCCGACTCCAAACCGAGTCTGGTCAGTGTGGGCAGGTAGGGAGTCATATCTGAGTTTGATAGGCGGGACTTTCACCCGCATCCAACTGAGAGTTCAACTTGTGATGTACAGTATTTCGCTGTTACACTAGGTGGTGGAGTTATTTGCGGACGCCGATACCGTGATTCATCCACAACGAATCGCGCAAAGCCTTATGGTGTTAATCTAGAGAAGAGAGAAGATACCACCCACACCCACCCCAAAC
>CASBRB010000392.1 GCA_949127975.1 Oscillatoriales cyanobacterium PMM_0019
GGAAGGCTTCGTTGAGAAGAGCTTCGTCAAGGTTAAGGGTAATTTGCATAGGATGAGCATGGGTTGAAGTAGGCACAATTATTCTCTTTACATTTTAACCCGATAGACAACAAACCCAGGGCTATTTCATTTTATTAAATAATGCTATACTCGTTATTGCGGTAGACCCCCCGCTTTCATAGATGATTGGACTTTGGACAAAGCTAACTAGATTTGCGTAAGTTTTACGCAAAATAGTCTTTTGGGGGTTGTCCAAAGTCCAATAAATTGGTGTAAGCCCATTTTCGATAATAATTTCAGTCCATTTTAATGGAATGCAAGCTTAAGCTGCGGGAATTGATTCCCTGGCGGGCTATGATACAACCAAAAAGCCTATTTTAACGCCAAGCTAAAGTGAGCGGACTTTTTGGCGGGACTTCTGCACGCAGTCCAGGTTTCACGGGAATCTGGTAAAATATTCTAGGAACCAATAAAGCCAATCTAGGTAGGTGGCGGTATGCAGAAACTTCTGGGTAGTCTGATGGTAGTGGGCATCTGCCTAACACCGCTAACTATGTCCATGTTCGCTCAAAATAGTTGGGCGCAAGCTGAAAACTCTCAAAGCCAACAACTACGCCAACTTATAGAGCAAGCCCAGCAACAAGAGCATCAAAATAAACACGAACAAGCGATTCTAACATGGCAGCAGGTTCTCACCCTAGCGCAACAACTCAAGGACAGAAAAATCCAAGCACAAGCCTTGCTGGAAATTGGTAGTAACCAGGACGATATTGGTAAACGTCAGCAAGCTTTAGAGTCTTATAATCAAGCTCTCTCTATTTACAAAGAAGTGGGCTCGCGCTCTGGTGAAGCTAACACACTGAATAATATCGGTATAGTCTACTCTGACATCGGGCAACCCCAGAAGGCGTTAGAATTCTATCAACAAGCTCTGCCAATCTTAAAAGAAGTGGGCGATCGCTCTGGTGAAGCTAACACACTGAGTAATATCGGTATAGTCTACTCTGACATCGGGCAACCCCAGAAGGCGTTAGAATTCTATCAACAAGCTCTGCCTATCTTAAAAGAAGTGGGCTCGCGCTCTGGTGAAGCTAAGATACTGAATAATATGGCTTTTGTCTACCGAGATACAAACCATCCTACTGAAGCTATTAATAATTGGCAGCAAGCGGTTAAAATTACCTTACAAATTCGTCGGGAATTACAGCAGTCAGATCGGCAAGATTTTCTCAAGGATAATGAGGGGAGTCAAATTGCTTTAGTTGACTTCCTGATTGACCAAAAGCAACCAGAAAAGGCTTATGAATGGGTTAACTTGTATACCACAACTGATTTAGCTGATTACTCTCGTCTAATTAATGCTAAAGTTGCTAACCCTGATGCCCAACAACAATTAGAACAATGGAATCAGCAAAATCGGCAACTGGAATCTTGGCGTCAAGATTTATCAAAAAAATTCACAGTTGAGTTATCCCAACGCATTAACGACTTCCAAGCTGAAATCAACAAGTCAGCCGAAAATATTTCGCGTAAATTTCCTGAAGTAGCCGAACTGTTTGAAACTACTACCACAGATATTGCACAACTTCGGGCTAATATACCTGATGGCACAGTTATCGTTCAACCAGTCTTACTTGAAAACTCTATTGCCATTTTTGTTTTAACCAAAACTCAAGTAAAAGTTATCAAACGAGCGATTAACCCAAAAGAATTAGATACCCTAATAACACAATATTCTAAAAAAGTTCAGATGGCTGCTACAGAAGATTGGTCCGATGACAGTCTAAAGCTTTACGATATTTTAATTCGCCCTGTTTCAGGTGAGATAGAAGCGGCAGCACCTAAACAGTTAAGCATCATTGCTACAGGTAAATTCAGATATATCCCGTTTGAGTCTCTATATGACAGTAAAACTAAAAAATTCTTGATTGAGAAATATCCAGTTAATAATCTGACTCGCATTTCTAGTCGTAACCTGCAAGATTCACTAACCAACCTGCAAGTACCCAGACAAGCTGTATTAGCTCTTAGTAATCCTTTCCCTAATGATGAGCGTAATCTCAAAGGAGCAGAAAAGGAAGTTAAAGCGATTCAACAAGTTCTGCCTAGTAGTGAAATTTATCTCAATAATAAGGCTACTCTAGACACCTTCAAGACTCAAGCCCAACGCTTTAACTTTTTGCACATCGCTACCCACGGCTGCTTTATATCTGAGGGATGTAAGAGTTTAAAGATGGACAAGAATACTATTCTGTTTGCCGATAAAAATTTAGATATGGCTGATGCTGCTTTGTTGGGATTGAAGAACGTTAGCTTAATTACTTTAAGTGCTTGTCGTACTGCAATTACAGAGGAGTCCAACGGAGCAGAAATTGCTGGGATTGCTTATTTATTTGAAAGGGCTGGTGCTAAGTCAGTAATAGCTAGTCTGTGGAGTGTGAATGATGACTCAACTCGACAGTTAATGGTGAAGTTTTATGAGAACTTAAAACAGGGGATGAGTAAGGGTGAGGCTCTGCGACAAGCTAAACTGAGTTTAATTAATAATCAGGTTTATAGCCATCCTTATTATTGGTCGCCTTTTATCCTGATTGGAGATGCACGATAAAATTGTAGACACACCATTTGTCAAACCTAATACGATTTCTCGCTCTTCTCGTTCCCAGTACTGTAGCAGACTGGGCATATATAGGGGCAACCACAGGGGGATTGCCCCTACAAACCGCTATATGTAGAGGCAGTGCTACAGTACTGAATATAATAGGGGTGAAAATTATTCTACAGCCCGCCAGGGGTTTAAACCCGCAGCTTATAGCTAAAGTCCTCTGAAAGAGGACTACACAGTCTTATCAGCCCGCCAGTGTTGAAAATTACTACGCCTGAAATCAAACCATTTCTCCTTACTTTGATTTGGAAAAAAGTAATCCTAAATAGGTAAAATATTATTTAATATAGCAACCCAACAGGCGGTTAGGACATTCTGTCAATCTCAAATCCAGTCACAGTAAGGGCTTTACTCCTGACTCCTGACTCCTGACTCCTGACTCCTGACTCCTGCTATAAAATTGGTGTAAGCCCATTTTCGATAATAATTTCAGTCCATTTTAATGGAATGCAAGCTATTAGCCAGGGAATTGATTCCCTGGCGGGCTATGATACAACCAAAAAGCCTATTTTAACGCAAAGCTAAAGTGAGCGGACTTTTTGGCGGGACTTCTGCACGCGCTCCAGGTTTCACCGATAAACTGGAATTACGAGAAAACGTGCTGCGGGGTAACACTCGTAAAACTTCTTCAACCGTAGTCACTCCCGTAGTGACTTTATCAATTGCTGATACTCGAAAAGAAACAAAGTTAATTTCTTTAAGATATCGGTGCAGTTGAGTCATCGTGCCTTCGTAAATAATTTCCCGCACCACCTCATCAACATCCAACAACTCAACAATTGCTTCTCGCCCGAAATAGCCAGAATTGAAGCATTGAGAACAACCACGTCCGCGCCTCCAAGAGTCCGGATTCGCTTGCGATAGTGTCAAGCCCAGCACCTGCAATTCTGTTTCCGTCGGTGTGTGAGATTCGGCACAGTGGGGACAAATTCGGCGCACCAAACGCTGGGCAACTATCCCCAGCAAAGCATCACTGATTAAACCGGGATCGG
The DNA here is from genome assembly GCA_949127975.1 of Oscillatoriales cyanobacterium PMM_0019. Lineage (GTDB taxonomy): Bacteria > Cyanobacteriota > Cyanobacteriia > Cyanobacteriales > CASBRB01 > CASBRB01. The sequence goes on from CASBRB010000392.1 coordinate 3,658, forward strand.
GACCAATATCTTTGAGCCGAGGAATGGCACCTGGGGCATCGTTGGTGTGGAGAGTCGTTAATACCAAGTGTCCTGTCAGCGCTGCCCGCACAGCGGTCTCTGCTGTTTCCTGGTCGCGAATTTCCCCTAGCATGATAATATCTGGATCTTGGCGCAGAATCGATCGCAGACCAGCAGCAAAAGTCATACCTGCTGCCTCATGCACTTGGGTTTGGGTAATGCGCGACAATACATACTCCACCGGATCTTCTACCGTTACCACATTTACCTGTTCTGTTGCCACAGTTTGCAGACTGGTGTAAAGTGTACTTGTTTTACCAGAACCCGTAGGACCTGTAAGAATAATCAACCCTTGGGGCTGCTTTAACCAGCCTTGGAAAGTTTGCAGCGTAATGGGGGAAAACCCCAACTTGTTCATGTCAGTAAAGGGGTTTTTGCGTGGCAGTAAGCGAATCACAGCTTTTTCGCCACCAACACAGGGCAAGGTACTCACCCGCATATCCATTCCCAGTTCCGCGTCCACACCTGAAGCGTACTTTTCTCCAATCCGCCCATCCTGGGGACGCCTACTATCGGCAATGTCCATGTTAGACATTACTTTGAGGGCGACAATCACTTTGCGGCTAACGTCCACTGGCAGTGTGGTAATATCTCTTAAGACGCCATCAATCCGGTAGCGGACTCTTAAACCATCTGTTGTGGGTTCCATGTGAATATCGCTGGCGCGGTTACGTAGGGCACCAGAAAGCAGGGTTTTAATTCTACCAATCTGATCGGCGGCTTTGGAAAGGTATAGCTCTGTAGTTTCGCTGATATTTTCTTGCTCGTGTTCACCAGTGATGGGATTCAACAAAGGAGCCGAGCTGATGCAGTCTGGGTTGTGTTTTTCAGCACGGAACCAGAGGCGAAAACTTTTGTCATTAATGGGGATAATTGTGATTTCGGTTAGGGTGCGATCGCTCAGTTCCCGAATGATGTCTTTCGAGACGGTAATTGGGCTTCCCAGGTAGTAGCAACCACGCCAGAGCAGCAAGGGCACAATCGGCGGCAAAGAATTTCTGTCAGTAAAGAGTCGGAAAAATCGGTTATTTACTTCCTTGTCCAGTTTTTCGTGGTTGATATTACCTTGGGCGTCTACCAAGAGGTTCAAAGCTTGTTCGCAGGTGATTTCGCGATTTCTTAGCCTAGCCCACACAGATGTATTAGTAGGCGATGTCATAGGAGAAAAGGAACTATGCATTCTTGTTTCCAGTCCAAAATTAACTACTAAGTTTTAATTACCTTGCCAGTCGGAATTATTCCAGAAAACGGGTTTATTTGGTTGTCAACGTCCCTCGGTCGAGTTGATCCCACCTTAATCACCCCTGTTTCTTACCCTTGATGCTCCCATACCCATAACTCTAGCTTAAGGCGATCGCCTTTCGCTTCCATTCCCTAACGACCCGCAGGTTAAAGGCGTAGTAGGCACCCTCAATACTTCATTCAATAGCTGGCTCTTACCAACAGTACTATTTTCGCTCATCAGTATTCCTCCCTTTCCTCCCCGTCCATGAGTACATGGGGAGGAAAGGGAGGGGAAGGTTAATCGGGTTAACTTCTGGCATATCTGGAACTCCTGTGATGTATAGGTAATAAACTGATAATCAGTAGTCATCCCAATCTATGTTAATCGCTTCCCTGTTGACAAATAGTTTAGGCTTAATACTTGTCTAGTAGTTTTTTTGTATTATACTAAATCCTGGTTAAATACCCCTCCAATACCCGATCTTAAAAAATCAATACCAGACAAACAACTGAAAATAGTCTTAAATTTAACTACAACAAAATATATAAATCTCACTACGACTTTAGTCTGATGCAGCTCCCGTCAGGTTTACAGCGTCTTGCAGCCGCGTGAGGTATGGTAGGATTGTTATGACTTACGCAACTATAACTATACTATAGCGCGTCTAAATGAATTGTAAAATTTTCTTACTCCCCTCTCCCCCTTTGGGAGAGGGGTTGGGGGTGAGGGTATTTTTATAAATGATTTAGACTTGCTATACATAAGCGGTTCGTAGGGGCAATCCTCCTGTGGTTGCCCCTATATATGGCTAGTGTGCGTAAGTCCTATTCTTAATCGAACCGTATTAGAGTTGAGGAAGCCTTCTATAGTTAGTTTACCAGGAGGCTATTTAACATTTTTTTATAGAGGTTGATGATAATTTCTTCGCTATTGTCTCTGATGAATATATCATAGCTCGGATGAGAATTTAGTTCAATTAACCAATATTTCCCATTTCTATCTCTGACTATATCAACTCCAGCATAATTTAAGGTAACTTCTTGGAAAATTGGCTGGACAAAGATTTTAATATCAGAAATTAAACTTGTTTCAGTTATGTGGACAGCTTTGGCACCTTCCCAGTGGAGGGGAGATAAGTTACCGACAAACTTAGCCTCAGCTTTATTTTTTTCATATAGGAGAAGCAATTCATTATTGAAAAAAACTGCCCGATATTCATGGGAAATATCAATATATTCCTGGGCGAGTGCAATGTAGTCATAATTTTTGCTGTTAATGTTAAAAATTTGTTGCAGGTATAGTTTGACTTGCTCTAGATTTTGACATAAAAATACATTATTTCCACCTGCACCAGAATTTCTTTTAATGATTACAGGCAGTGAAAAAGTTTCATTAATTGACTCTAATATCGATTCAATATCAGGAAAATTCAAATATTTTTGATACTTATCATTGCAAAAAGGAGACAAAAAAGCCCTAGTATTAGGCAGGTTAACTCGTTGTTTCAAAAGTTGATAAGTGTATTCTTTATCTTTAAAAATTTTATCAGTTGATTGTAAAATAAATGGCGTACTGTAGTTGACAAAATAATAGATTTTATTATTATTGATTTTTATCCGAAGCAAGTTCTGATTAGGATGGAGAATTTCCCAATCAATATTTAACTGTTTGCAAGCTTCAATGCAAAGTCTAATATTGGTCAGCATATCTATAGCAGGAGTCAGGAGTTAGGAGTCAGGAGTCAGGAGTCAGGAGTAAAGCCATTACTGTGACTGGATTTCTCGTTCCCAGGCTCTGCCTGGGAATGCTGTGTGGAGGCAGAGCCGACACCTCAAGGGAACACCACCGCAGGAGCAATCGGTGTTCAAACTCATTCCCTCCTTTAGCGATGGAGCGAGAAACAAGAAGATTGGAGGCAGAGCCTCAAAGCCTTCGTTCCCAGGCAGAGCCTGGGAACGAGAAACTGGGTTTCTGTATGTTCAGGTCAGATAGCAAGAGCAATATCAAAGCAACAAAGACTGGGGCTCGGTTTCAATTAACTTCGCCAAATCTTTCAGAAATGCTGCGGCATGGGCACCGTAAATAATCCGGTGATCGCAAGTAATATTAACCTGCATCTGACTGCGCACTCCTAGCATACCATCTTCTGTTGCCACCACTTGAGGACGCGATGCTCCAATTGCCAAGATAGAACCCTGCCCTGGCGGTAAAATGGCATCAAACCTGTCAACGCCAAACATCCCTAAATTAGAGATAGTAAATGTACCAGTACTATACTCGTCTGGTTGTAGCTGCTTGCTTCTTGCCCTGTCTACCAAATCTTTCCAGGTGCGAGACAGGGAGTATATATCCACCTGCTCTGCTTTTTGCAGCACTGGGGTAATTAATCCCCCGTCATCCATTGCTACAGCTACAGCAATATTAATCGCTGCGTGATACTGGATACCCTGTTCAGAATAGCTGGCATTCAACAGGGGATGTTTTTGCAATGTCACTGCCACCGCTTTGGCTAGTAGCGCTGTCATGGTGACGCCCTTGAGCTTAATCTGTTTGTAAAGCTTGTCCAGATTATCAGTGGTGATAGTATAGCCGACGTGGTAGGTTGGCACTTGCAGGGTGGCAAGCATATTCCGCACCACTGCGTTTTGCAGGGTGTTTAGGGGCACGACTTGCCCAATAGCTACAGCGACTGGTACAGATGGGCTAGGTGCTGGTTTCGGCGCTGGTACTTGTGAAGGTGCTGGTGCTGCTGGTGGGGCAGGTACGGGCGTCATTCCTGGTGTAGGAGTTGTTCCTGTCGGTTTTTTACCTTTGTTGGCTGCTGCTTCTACATCTTCTTCTACAATTCGCCCGTGGGGGCCGGAGCCTTTGATGTTGTTCACATCAATGTTAAGTTCTTTGGCTAATTTCCGAGCGCGGGGAGAAACAACTATCCGCCCATTACTGCGACTGGGACTTTCTTGCACCGTTGCTGGTGCTGGTGTTGCTTCCTGTTGAGGTGGTGCTGTTTTAGCAGTAGCTGGAGCGGACGTGCTGTTACTGGCGCTACCGGAAGCCTGTTGCTTGGCGGTTTCAATTTCAGCTTCAGTTTCTGCCACCAGGGCGATCGCTCCTCCAACCGGAGCAGCTTCACCAACAGGTACAATAATGGTGGCAAGGTAGCCCTCAAAGAAAGACTCGACGTCCATATCCGCCTTGTCCGACTCCACCACGACAATGGTTTCGCCTTTATCCACTTTATCACCTGGGGATTTAAGCCAATTTACTATCTTGCCTTCTATCATGGTGGAGCTAAGAGCGGGCATGAAAACTTCGTGAATCATGGTGGCGTTCTGAATTAACCAAAAATATATCTTCTATGCCATATCTTAACTAAAAAAGTAACGATCGCGTGAAAGCCCCGTTTCTTTCAGACACCCATCGAAGAAGAGTAAGGCTCAAAGCGATCGCTCTCGTGCTAGGATCAGATGCCTTGCCCCGCCTTAAAATATCAAAAGCGTATGCGGGAAATTAGAGAAGCTAAAAAACAGCAAGACCTCAGACAATGCTTGAGATATAGGGGAACCTTAGGATGATTCAAGCAGTATCTCAATTGGTAACCTTAGAGGAGTTTTGGGATTGGTATCCCGATGGCTGTGGTCGTTATGAGCTATGGAACGGGACGATCGCCCAAATGCAACCAACTGGCTCGCATGAACAGGTGAGTGGATTTTTAGGCACCAAACTGGGGATTGAGATTGACCGTCGAGCATTGCCTTACATCATCCCCCGTCAGGCGATTGTCAAGCCTATCGATGCAGATAAGTCGGGCTACAACCCGGATGTGATTATCTTAGATCGACTGGCGTTGAGAGAGGAACCCCTATGGCAGAAACGCTCTACGATTACTCAGGGAAAATCGGTACGGGTTATAATTGAGGTGGTTAGTACCAATTGGCGAGACGATTACGGGCACAAGTTTATTGATTACGAAGCCTTGGGGATTCCTGAGTATTGGGTCGTAGATTATTTGGGACTCGGTGGTAGACGTTATATTGGTACCCCCAAGCAACCCACCTTTTCGGTATATCAGTTGATTGACGGAGAATATCAGGTGCAGCAGTTTCGTAGCAACGACTGGATTGTTTCTGCCGCATTTCCAGAGTTGAATCTGACAGCGGAGCAAGTATTTGCTGCGGGTCTCTAGGACAAATGCGTCAATGGTGAAGGGATATTGTTCAGGACTGTAGTACTGCCTCTACATTTAATTGAATTGGTAGCAAAACTATCAACTATACTATAAATAACTAATCATTGGTCTGAGCCATCATGCTAGACTACAACCCATCAACCTATTTACCGTCGGCTAGAGAATTACCCGACTCGGACGAGACTCCAGTGGATAACGAACTGCAAAATCAGATCTGGATAACTAATCATCTGCTAGAGGACTATGAGGGAAAGGGAGAGGGAGAGGGAGAGGGGAGTCAGGAGTCAGGAGTAAAGCTCTTACTGTGACAGGAGCGTGAGATTGAGAGAATGTCAATACCGCCAAGGCTGTTGCTATATCTCTAAAGTTTAATTTTATCCCAGAACAGCCCGATCGTCCTTGAGCTGTAGCACAACCCAACAACCCAACCGACTAGCTTCTAATCAGAATAGTACTTGGAGCAATCATACCAAATCCGGGTTGGTTACCCCCTTTTTAATTATGGTATTTTGCTCCCCCAGCTCACCATATAAAGGGGCTAGTTAAATCGGATTTGGTATCAGTGGAGCCTGGGCTCACCAACAGCGTTCCCAGGCTCTGGCTGGGAACGAGAACTATCAGAATAGTACGTGGAGTATAGCAGGATTAAATAGTGCCACGAATTTCTTCGACAATCCCATCCCGCATGAGAATTTCTACCTGCATTTTTTGTACTAGATTGTCTCCCTTTTCCAGACTGAAAAAGCCGTCAATCTGACCTTGTATAACCTCCTGATTTAGTTCTAAAAATTGTACTTGCTGCAACTGTTGCAACAACTGGTTTTTTTGTTCTAGCAGCTCACTTTTTCGCTGATTAACTTGGAGTTGAATGTTGTCAATTTGCTGCACAACTTGAGGACTATGAGGTTGCAAGCTCTGCTTTTGGATTTCTGTAATTGCTCGCTGTCCTTGCATGTCCAGATTTTGCAGTTCGTTGTCAAGTTGGTTGATTTGCGTCTGTAGCTGCTGTTGTATTTCCTCTTTCCACCGTGGCGTCACCACGGCTTTAATGGTAACAGCTCGTTTCAGAATCAGTTGTGATTGAAAGATATCCATAAACGGTTGAGTCTCGAAGGTAAGTTTTTAGGTTGTTGCCGAACTACTTGGAAAACATCCCCTCGATGGTATCACCATAGCGTTCCATCACGACGGGACGTCGAATTTTCAAGGTTTGGGTCATCATGCCGTTTTCAGCAGAAAACGGCTCTACAATTAGCTTGAATGGCCCAATGCGATCGTCTGCTCGATAACCTGGGCGGTTTTGCACTTCCCGGTTCAATTCTTGCCGGAATAAGTCCTGGACTATCTTACTATCCAAATCAACTTCTTGGAGATCGGCACTATTTTGTTTCTCTGATGGCTTGGAGTGGGGCAGGCGCAGTCGCAGGTTTTGGGAGGCAGCCCACTTTTGCAGCGCTTCTGTATTAGGGACAATTAAGGCACCTACAGAGCGCTGATCTTGTCCCACTAGCATAATCTGGTCAATATAGGGACTCCGCAAACAAGCATCCTCAAGCGGTTGTGGCTCAATATTTTCTCCGTTGGTTAAGACAATAGTATCTTTAGCTCGACCAGTCAGCACTAGATCGTTCTCAGGCGTCAGCCAACCCAAGTCACCACTATCAAACCAACCTTCAGAGTCGATCGCTTTTTTTGTTGCTTCAGGATTTTGATAGTAACCCTGCATCACCTGCGGCCCCCGGATCAATACTACACCACGCTCACCTAAAGGAAGTGGCGCTCTAGTATCGGGATCGACAATCAGGATTTCTGTACCTGGAAGAGGTTGCCCAGCCGAGCCGCGCAAGTTACGCCAAGGGCGACGGGCGTTGGTGACAGGAGAAGTTTCTGTCAACCCATAACCCACCAAAATTTCCACTCCCACAATTTCAAAAAAGTCATCCAGGTGCTTGGCAAGAGAGCCACCACCGCTGATAACTTGTTTGATTTGTCCGCCAGTAGCTTCTCGAACTTGTCGGTAAACCAGTTTTTCTGCTAAAGCATGGAGGGGCCACAGGGTAGCTTGCACTAAGCTGGCATTCAGACGTTGGATAATTGAAGGATTTGGAGGATGCTCTAAACTCAAACCCTGCACTACCCGACGTGCTGCGATGTAGCGCTGGCTAATACCCAGTAGATAGTTAATCAGTCGCTGCTTGTTCGGGGGTTGCTCGCGGAACTGCTTTTGGATACCTTCATAGATGGATTCCCACAGTCTAGGGACAGCCACCATATAATTTGGTTTGTACTCTTTGAGGTCTTGTTTAACGTGGCGCAAATTGGTGTAAATTTGCGTGCAACCTTGGGAAAGCAAAAAATATTCGCCTGCTCGTTCGTAGGCGTGCCAGGTGGGGAGGATGCTCAAAACCATCGAGCCCGGATGAGGCTGAATTACGGCACAAATCATCCTCACTTGGTACAGCAGGTTTCCATGACTCAGCATAACGCCCTTGGGTTTGCCTGTCGTGCCAGAGGTGTAGAGAAGAGTTGCCAACTTTTCCTCGTTTTGGCTGACGGGCTGCAAAGATTGAAGATTCCCTGTCGCCATTACTTGAGAAAAGTTCACCATTGTTATAGTTGTGGATGCTTCTGGCTCTTCATCGGATAGTAAGACTACTAGCTGAATCGGCAAATTTTCCAGGCGATCCCGAAGTTTTTTCAAAGTCTTCAGGTTCTCTACCACCAAAGTCGTGCTGCCGCTATCTGCCAGGATAAACAAAAGTTCCTCTCGCTCTGCCTGGGAACTACGCACCACATCAACCGCTCCCGCTGTCATAATACCCTGGTCGGCAATCATCCATCGGGGGCTGTTGTCAGAAAATAGGGCGACGCGAGCTTCGGGTTGCACCCCTAAAGCCTGCAATCCAGCGGCAAACTGCTGAATTTGTTGGTACAGTTGAGCATAAGTGAAAACTACCTCTGGTTTGGCATGGGGATCTTTGAGGGCAATGATTTCTCCGAATCGCTCTCGCGCCACCGCCCAGATTTCTGGTAAAGACTGTACTGAGGAATAATCTACCGAACGCTCTAAGTTAGCGCGTTCTGTTTCAGTAAGGTGGGAAGCGGGGCTTTCTGTTAACATAACTCGATCGTTTCAATAGTGAATTCCTGATGTTTCCAGATTAACTCGGTGTTGGGCCTAAAGGCACGATCGCAGGAACTACTTGTGATAATTTAAAGTATTAATACCTAAAAGATTAACTTATATAGGATAAAAGGGATTCAAACCTTTCAAAATAGCCACTTTCGGCGATTTTAGTCCAAGATAGAAGTATAGAAATAAATTATTACCGAGCCGATAGGAGACTAGATCGATATGAGTTTAACAACTTGTGTGCTGCTGACCCTGGTAAACGCTGTTATTTGCATCACTTTACCCAAAATGTTGTCTTTGATGAAGCCTACTGTATAAGCCTAAGGGGAGGGGCAACCACGGGGGGTTTGCCCCTACACCGGAGCGGGCTGGAGTTGTAGGTTGGGTTGAGGAACGAAACCCAACATTGTAGGGCAGGAGTTGAAAAGTTGTAGGTTGGGTTGAGGAACGAAACCCAACATTGTAGGGGCAGGATTTGAAAAGCCCGGTCATCCGAATCTTAATATAGAGTTGTGGTTTGTAGTCGGGATGGCTCTTCCCCAATTCAGGGCTAAAGCCCTTACTACAAACCTTGTCCCAATCCAGGGCTAAAGCCCTTACTACAAACCTTGTCCCAATCCAGGGCTAAAGCCCTTACTACAAACCACTCTACAAACCTTGTATAGACAGGACTTACGCACTACCTCTACTTAAAACACGCTCAACCTCTTCCTCAAATTTTTCGCATTCGTTAATTAATTGAATGACAACCTTGGCAAAATAAGTAACATCAATTAAGCTTATTTCAGCGTTATGCATAACCGAAAATACCTTTCTATTGCTGATATTTTCAATGCACCAGAAACCAATTTTATAACTAGAATTTGCACACAAAAGCCATGTGGATAGTATATGCGGTATGTCATCTAAATCGTTAAATTTGACCCCACTAGGGCAAGAAAATTCTAGAGTGGTATCATATCGCAGTATGAACAGAGTTTGAGTGCTGCCAGAGTCCATATCAAATCTTAGGATGGCTCTTTTGTCATTTATATCATTAATATTCCACCCTATTTCCCTACAATAACTTCGGATAGTAGAGCTAAAGGTGCTAGATGAAAATAAGTCTTTATCAATTGCCATTAGACTTCCCCCTCGGTAATCCGTTGCATCTCCTAAAACCATAAAGTCCCTACCACCGCAAACTTCACATTCAACTGGTGGAACTCTTAAAATAAATTCATGACTACAGACTTTACATTTATAAGTTGTCATGATTCTCAATAATCAGTGTTTAAGGTTATTACTGAAATTAATTCTTGGCCCTTTTGTATCTTTGGACACTGTTGGTGCTGATGGTTTTTCTATCTCCGTACTCGGTATGTTTCCATGATGGTAAAGATGTTTTACGATCTGATGCACTTCATTAATAGACAATCGCTGATCGGGATCTAGGACAAGCATTCTGACAATCAACTGACGAACCCCCGCTTCAGTGGGGTTTTCATCATTCCTAAACTCGTCGGTGCTTCTGAGGTTAGTGCTAAATTTTAGTCGAGAAGTTTTCACACCCTCGGATTTGGTTTCACCACTAGATTCGCGGCTAGGAATGGTAAGTTTATTTCCATTGAGGACTGCTTCATTAGCATAGGTATAGCAGGAGGGAAAAGCAGAAAGTTTCCCAGTCCAGTATTGGCAAAAGATTAAGCCAAGTGAAAATATATCAGACTTGTTTGTAGGTGGAGGTGTTTCACCGCCTGTAGCGATATACCTAGCAAACTCTGGTGAATAATAAACAGGATCGCCAACCAAGAATTCAGCGGCTACTGATTCGTCTTCAAGCATACTACTGTCGAAATCGATGATTTTAGCAATCAGCTTGCTTTCCCACTCTTGAATCAGAATGTTATCCGGCTTTAAATCTAGGTGAATAATGCGATTTTTATGTAAAATCTTCAGCGCTCCTGCTGCTGTTAGCATGACAAATAGCCGTTTCTTGATTTCTAGGTTATGAACTTCATTTGACAAAGAACTGGTATCAACTTTTTGAGATACCTTGAAGTAATGTTCGCCATAATCATCACCATACTTAAACAAGCCTACTGTTCTTACTACTAAACCCCCATCGCCACAAGCAGAAAGTGCTGCTTGGATAGCTAGCTGTTTTGTTTCAAACTTATGACACAAATCTCGTCTTTTTTGTTTGCTTTTTTCACTGCCTGGTGATGATTTACCCGGATATACGGGATTCAAAAACTTTTTAATAAAAAACTCTTCCCCGTTATAACTGGCAAATCCCCATTGACATTGACCCCCATTGGCACTATCAAAGTCACGGGTAACTGTGTATTTACCAATGACATCGCCGATTTTGTAAGACATGATTTAACAGCCTCTTCAGTAATTAGATTTATTGTTGATTTTTTGCCAGATTTTATTGTATTCACGCTGAGCTAATTCAGCTTTTTCATTGTTTCCCATTTTCCGGTAAACAGTACATAGTTCTAAAAGCGCCAGTAAGGTAAATTTTTCATCTTTTTTATTAATTACATCTTTAAAACAATCAACTGCTTTGGCAAACAACCCTAATTCGGCGTAGCATATACCGATATTAAAGTTGGCTTTGACGTGTTCTGGTTCCAGCTTTATTACTTCTTCATATACTTGGATAGATTTTTGCGGATTTGATGCGTTAAAAGCCTGTCCTAGTAACTCACTAATTTTTTGAGATTTTTCATCATCGTTCAACTCTGTAGTGGCTGGATTTTGTGACAGTGAGCTATCATCCTCTCCCTCAACAGATTTATTTAGTTCTGCTTCCTTATTGTCTACCTGATTAATTTGAGTTGGCTCTTCAGCACCTTCTTTGGCAGTAGCTGTTATCTTAGATAATTTAATTTTTTCTTCATAATTACAGCGATACTTTTCCCAGAACTTCTTTAAATCATCGTAACTGCTACTTCTAGAGTCGAAATTATCCCTCAGATATGTTAACCGTTCTTGATAAGATTGTTTTAGAGTTTCAAAGTCTAAAAAGCCGACTGAATAGAGAATCAGAGAAACATCATCTTGCTTAATCTCTTCGTACTCTTGGTGTAACAAACTTTCCCATTCTTCTATGGTATTTGAACTGTTTAAACTTGACAGTAACAATTTTTCAAAATCCCAAGGTGAGGGCATATACTGAAAACATCCATCAGTACAAGCTAGGATACAACCACTGGACTCGAATTTATCTGAATTAAAATTCATCCGCCATTCTGATGGTATATCGGCTGTTAAGTACTTAGACATAGGCGGGTCTTCATGGATCATTTCAAAAGCATCTTTTTTGGTTTCTAAGTCATCTGATGTTAGCTGTTGTAAACCTTTTTCTGTACTTAAAAAGTAAATCCGAGAATCTCCCATCCAGGCTAGGTTGACTTCACAACCTTCTTCTTGTTTATGTATGCTAGCGATCGCTACAGTGGTACACAACCTTTTTCCCGCCAATGAACCCCTTATCCTTGACGGTTTGATTTTGGCATCTGCGTCCTCTTTCAAGGTTTTACAGATATCCTCCTGGAGTTGAATAACTAACTCTTCATTCAACTTCCCTCCATGTTTTCCCAGAAATTTCCTGGTACGCTCAGAAGCTATGGCAGAGGCAATTCTGCCACCTGTCAATTCATCATAGCCTGCCGATCGGCCTCCCAATCCATCAAATACAGCTATTACTACCGTCTGGGCAACATCGACACGCTCAGGAGCAATCAAATGATTGTCCTCACCTCGACCATTTGTGGCTTCTATGTTAACAATTAAAGGAAATATATTCATGGCTCTGGCTAAATGCTATTCGCAACCACATCCAAGATTTCATCCATCTCAAGTTCTTCTAATCCTTCACCAGCTTTAGAGGGGAAATGTATCGTGTTATCCCAACTTTGTGCTATCATTGTCCAAGGTGAAGCATCTGGTGCAAATAGCAGCAGCCGTTTGGCAGGAGTTGACATTTCAGTCCAGTAGTCTGTTAGATCGTCCAACGTCTTGGGAATAGTATCTGGATAGTGGCTGGGTTTTGGACCTTTCTCCAAGCTATGGGCGCTGGCATCAGTGTAAACAACCACGACATAGCGTTGTTTGGAAAAGTCACCGTTTTCCCAATTTGACTTCAGAGCTAGTGCCAAAGCCTCTAAACCATTCTCTGGTTCATCTCCACCACCATCTGCTACAATTCTAGAGACAAAGTTAGCAAAATCAGAGGATTGCGATCGTAGGTTAAAAAACTCTGAACATACCATTGCCATGTCTGCTGAATCAGCCCAGTAATCCCGGAATACAATTACTTTAGCTCTAAGCTGGTCGATCTTTTTCTTTTTCACTTCCATCTTCGCTTCCAGCTTGTCATAAAATTTGAGTGCAGCTGACTTGACTTCTTCAATCAGATGACCCATTGAGCCTGTGGCATCAATACACATCACTAAGTCTACGGCATATTTTACGCCTTGACCACTTGCCATGAATAGTTGACCCTCCTGAAAAAAATGGTATTAAGAAGACTATAACTTATAATAGGCTTTTCAACTCGTTCCCAGGCTCTGCCTGGGAACGAACATTTGAGGCTCTGCCTCAAGGGGGGGCAACCACGGGGGGATTGCCCCTACACTCGGCACGGTCTTCTCGTTCCCAGGCTCTGCCCAAGTCCATACCCACATCTTCCGAAACCCTGTATTTTGGGTTTATAAAGTGAGCCCTGCCAGTGCTAAATTGCCCGCACTTCGTGCCGCTTCGCTAACACC
>CASBRB010000393.1 GCA_949127975.1 Oscillatoriales cyanobacterium PMM_0019
AACAGAGGGAAACCCAAGGTTTTCACACCTTTTTGTTGGGTTTCGTTCCTCAACCCAACCTACAACGCTCAAATCCAGTCACAGTAAGTGCTTTACTCCTGCTATAAGTTCTCACTATTTCTCCGTAAATGTCCAAACGCCCTGCCAATCCTTCGGTTTACCAGACTCGATTAACTGCTTAACTCGATCGAAGTATAACAAGGCAGTTTTATCATCGGGATTTGTTTCTAACATGCGTTCGAGGTATTCCTTAGCCCCTGGAAAGTCTCCTTCGCGATAATGCTCTATTGCCCGATCGAAATTAGGTTGAGTTTTAATCTTTAGTACCCTCATTTCCTCTACTTCTGCATCCAGTACCTCATATACAGCGATCGCTTCGGTTCTTCCCTTGACAATTGCCCGATCGAGGAAACGAAGTTGGTATTGACTTGGGTTGCTCAAATTCTCTATTCCTTGCTCGGAAATCAGGAACGAAACCCCATAAAACTTGGTCAAACCCTCCAAGCGAGAAGTCAAGTTCACATTATCAGAAAAAGCATCTCCTTGCATCCGATTTGCTTCTCCAACCATACCCACCATCATGTGACCAACGTGGACGCCGATGCCCACGGCAACAGGCTTTCGACCTTCAAATACACGCTTTTTATTGTACTCTTCAACTTGTTTGAGCTTGGCAATGCCCGCTTGGATTGCGTCATCACTTCCATCCGGGAAAACAGCCATCATGCCATCGCCCAAGTATTTGACAATAAAGCCATTGTGATTGCGAATTTCTGGACTTACCCGCTTCAGATAAGCATTAACAAAGTCAAAATTCTCCTTGGGTGTCATGCCCTGAGAAATAGTAGTGAAAGAGCGAAGATCGCTAAACATCACTGCCATCACTTTACTAACGTGATCCCCTAACTCAACTTCAGTAATGCTCTGTTTATGCAGGAATTTGAGATATTCGCGGGGAACAAAACGTCCATAGGCCTGCAAAAGTGCTTCTAGTTGTGTATTTGCCACGGTTAATTCTTTTTCACGGGCTTTTACAGATGCAACCATGTTGGTAAAAATTGTTGCCAATTTTCCTAATTCGTCTTCCCTAGCGGCGACTTCATTTAAGCAATCAGGGTCGAACTTATCTTGTTCCACCGATACAGCCGCAGCCGATACTTTATCCACCTGTAGGATATACTTAGACTGACGCTCGTTTTCAGCTTTCAGTAGCCCTTCAGCTTCTTTTCGTTTGATTAAGTTATTGTAAGCCTTAGAGTGATACCGAACACGAGCAATTAACTCTACCCGATCGGGCAGTTTGACTAGATAATCATTCGCTCCCAGTTCAAATGCCTTGGCTTTAATCACCGGGTCTTCTTTACTGGAAAGTACGATTACTGGAGTATCAACGGTTGGTGAATTTTTAAAGCGCAAAAAGCGCAATAGCGTCAACCCTTCCATTTCAGGCATTACCAAGTCTTGAAGAATCACAGTCGGGTTGCAATCCTTAGCTGCATGAAAAGCTTTAGTGGGATCGCTACAGAAGTGATATTTAATATCTTTTTCTGGTGCCAACATCCGGCGAATGCTTTCACCGATGATTGCCTGATCGTCGATAAGTAAAACTGTAATTGTTTCTTCCATAACCAGTTTAGCTTCCTTTTGAGACTAAATGGACACTCTTCCCTTTACCCTATTCCCTAACCTCTACCTCTGTGCCATATCCAGGGTAGGGACGAAGTTTTCTGGTGAAAACAGCAAAGCCTGCCCCCTACGGCTTTCTCAGCCTCCATGTCGGCGTTGAGGGAGAGCAAATTGTTCGATCTGCTACTTTCTGAACTCTTGTAGTCACTGATAACACCCTATTGACATAAGCTTCGCTTCCAGCTTTGCCAAAATGATTGTAGCGAAAATACGGTTGAACAGTGGTAGTGTGAAGTGATAAGATTTTAGCATTAGTCGCGCTACCTTGAGCGACCTATACCCTGGAATCCCACTAAGATGGGGTTTCTGGCAGGTAAGAGCAACGCCTGCCGTTAGGTCTGTGTAGAAGTGCCTAGCGCTATCGTCAGGCAACAAGTGCAGACGATCGCCTAAAAACCAGGCTAGTTTCAAGGCTATTATATGATCGGTGCTAGTAAGTAACTACCGCTTAATTGCTAAAAATCGATAGAGAAATTTTGGTGTCTAGGGTTAATCACTAAAAAAATATGACGACGACTGTGACTGTAGGACCACTGCAAAGATTCTGGACTAACTTATCTGGCTTGTTCACAGCCAAGCTATTTGAGATCGGGGATAAAGAGATTTCTTTTTCTTTTCTCGTCGAGCTGTTTTTATCGCTGATAATTGCTTATTTTCTTGCTCGCGCTATCAAGCAGCTGATTAAAAATTTCATGTCAAATCGGCTGAAAATGGAGCGCGGCACTGTCGAGTCGCTATCCTCCATTATCGGCTATGTTATAACAGGATTAGCGCTTTTTATTGTTCTGCAAATTTTTGGGATCGGTCTTAGCTCTCTAACAATTTTTGCTGGGGCGATCGGGATCGGGTTTGGAATTGGTTTGCAAGACCTAGCCAGCAACTTTATCAGCGGCATCACTATTCTATTGGAACGACCGATTAAAGTGGGAGACTATATTAGAATCGCTGATGTAGAGGGCTCGGTTATCAGTATTTCCATCCGTGCTACAGTCCTGGAGTCAAATGATGGGATTTTTGCAATTGTTCCCAATAAAGCGTTCCTGGAAAATAATATCATAAACTGGAACTATAAAGATAAAAAAGGTTGCCTTCACATTCCAATTGACCTTCCCGATGACAGCGATCCTCTCGTAGTTGCCGAGGCACTTATAGCGGCTGCCCGCAGAGACCCCAGAGTTTTAGGGTCACCCGCTCCCAATATTGAGTTTAAGGGCTTCAAAGAGGGGATGGATTTTGAACTTTTAGTTTGGATTGAGGATATGCAGCTCCGGGACGAAATTTCCAGCGATGTATATTTTATGATTGAGGAAGAATTGCGTTCCAGAGGAGTCAAACGCAGCATTCCTCGGAGGAAGTTGTATATTGACAACTTAAGCGAATTGGGAATTCGGGTGCAAATGTTATCAACAGCAACGGGTAATGGCCATGTTTTGGCAGCAGGAGAGGTGGCTACCGATTCCCAAGCAGATGCTAAACCTTTGGCACTAGGGGATGTATTGCGGAAAATCAGCTACTTTTCCAACTGTAGCGATATAGAATTGCGGCAGATAATTCTTCAGGGATATCGAAAAGTATTAAGACCAGAGGCGGTAATCTGCCGAGAAAACGACCCAGGAGATTCGTTCTACATTATTCTATCTGGGGAAGTGGAAGTTTTCGTCGAATCCATTAACAAACGGGTAGCAGTGCGAACTGGTGGAGAGTTTATCGGAGAGATGTCTTTGCTGATGGGGACACCCCGCACCGCGATGCTTCGCACTTTGACAGAAACAGTTTTATTTGTGGTAGATCGGGATAATCTAAAAGGACTCCTGGCAAAATTCCCAAACTTAGCTGACAAAATTTCTGAAGAATTGTCCAGTCGTCAAGATACACTAGAACGGTTGGGAATAAAAATAACTTCAGCAAGTGAAGAGGAAACTCCCTTTAACCAAATCCGCAACCGGATTAGATCCTTATTTGGGATTTAAAATAAGTTTAGCGATCGAGCTAAACAATTCCAACACGACTCAAGGTTTATAAATATGCACTCAACAGAAAATTACCAAGATCTACCTAGCACTTTTGCAGAAGCCATCGGCCTCGTCAACAATTTTGCTCGACAAGAAATGCATAAAGAGAGCGAGCAAAAACAGCTTTATTATCATAATATCGAGCATATTAACGGAGTAGAGCGTCGGGCCAATCAAATTTTTCAAGCAATTAAACCCTACTGGGAGAAGTCTCTGTCAAGCGAATCAGCGCCAGATTATTTGGCAAGGATGGAATTATTGCTCAATCTCTGCGCCATTGCTCACGATATGGTGCAGGAATTTGTTCCCCAAACCCAACCCCATACGACTCGGAAAAGAGAAGCTGGCGTCAGCGAGACAGCTACAATTGACAAGCTTATGGCTTATATCAAAAACCTCAACGAGCGGTTATCCCAGCACAATCCCCATAGTGCTGCTCTTTTTAACGATTCAGACTTACAAATTATTACAGGAGCCATTGAAGCAACAATTTGTCTGTACGATCCTGCCGATGCTTCAATCTATCAACCGGATCTTTACAACCCCGATAAAGATGTGTCAATTGTAGCGCGGATTATTGCCCTAGCCGATATCGGTGGTTTGGGAATGGAAGGAATTGAAGCTTACAACCAAGAAGGAAGTGTTTTGTTTTTGGAGGAAAATCCCGATATTATCCCGATTATTCTAAACTCAGACCTAAACTCCTATCCTCAAGACCTGCGGGAAAATATCAGAGAGCGTATGCTGAGAAGAGCTAAATTTCAAATCAATTTTGCTAAGGGAAGGGTGGCAAGATATCCTCGTGAAGTAGAAGGTTTACCAGCGGATGCTATACCAGTTTTAACCGAGGAAGTTTTTAAATATTTGAATCAAGAAACAATTAAAGAACTTCAATCAACAACTCCCACGGCTGATGACACAACCTTAGAGAAATTGATTGAGTTTTTTGACTTCAGGAGTCAGGAGACAGGAGTCAGGAGACAGGAGTCAGGAGACAGCGTAACCCCCCTGCCGAAACCAAAAATATAGCAGCATCCTCCGCGCCGCAATGGGATTAAAAAAATTAACTCAAATGGGTAATCATGGAGTCAGGAGTCAGGAGACAGGAGACAGGAGACAGGAGACAGGTTGCTCCCTAGGGGCAACCACAGGGGGATTGCCCCTACGAACCGCTATATGTAGAGGCAGTGCGTAAGTCCTGTTAAGTTTAGTAAGTAGCACCTCGATATTTTCTTTTGGGTGCTTTTTTAGTAGCTGAAGATGAGTTGTCTGGTGGTTCAGGACTGCCAGTATCTGGCAAGCTTGGGGATTGAAAATCACCCTGAGCTTGAGTTACTTCAATTCTTGGGGTATTATTCCCTGGCGTAATGCTCAAAGAAGCCAGATTGCCAGATTCAATTTCTCTCTTTAGTACCATCAACTTGGAAACTAGCAGCTCTTTCTGGAGTGGCGGGTGAGATGGTACTGCTGCCAGTAGACGTTTGACCCCAACAATCACCCCAACAGCTAGATTTTCTAGTTGGAAGGCTGGCAATAAATCGTAGGCACCATAATCAATGATTGCCTGACGTTCAGGCTGGTAAACATCTTGAAACCTACTGAGCAAAATAATTTTTAAGCCTGGATAGTGCTGACGACACCACTGGCAAAAAATTTCAGGATTAAAGGAAGGTAATTGCCGATCGAGCAGCAAAACATCCGGTAATGGCGTACCCCCTTGCTGAATTCTGATTAAAGTTTGAGTCGGGTCTGTTTCTGGAGAAACCGCCATCACTGAAATTTCTTGGGACTCTAGGACTTGCTGCCAGATCGCCCTCTGAATTTGTGAGGCTTGGATAATCAAAACGAGTGTACTTGAGTTAGCCATAGAACAAAGTTAGCCGTAGTTAATGTTTCCTGACTATCTAATTGGTACTCCAGCCGGTTCACTATCATCACTATCTTCTTCTTGATCAAGTAGATGGTCGATTGGGTAGACATCCGGCCAAACTGATGCACCATGTTCATATACATCAATACCTAAAACATCACCTTTAGGATTAACCCGCAGCTTACCGATCGCTTTCAGTAAACTGAACATCATCCAGGAAAAGATGATGGTGAAAATTACAATTGAGGTGAGACCAATTGCCTGGATGCCAAACAAATCAAAGCCTCCGCCTAGGAACAGTCCTGCCTTTTTATTCAGTGTTAATTCTGGCTGACCGAAAAGGCCGATCGCTATTATCCCTAGCATGCCACAGCAACCATGTACAGCGAATGCACCCACTGGGTCATCAATTCTAAATCCTTCAATTATATCCACTGCCACGATCGCTAACACACCCGCCACCGAGCCTATGAGAACCGCAGCCCAAGGCATCACAAAAGCGCAACCACCAGTGATGGCAACTAGCCCTGCCAGGGAACCATTGAGCCCGCAGAATAAGTGCCATTTGCGGATACGAAAGAATATGTACAACAGAGCCGACAGCGATCCTGCTCCCGCGGCTAGAGTGGTGTTGACTGTCACCAGACTCATTAATCCAGGGTTGCTCGTCCCCAATGTCGAACCTGGGTTAAAGCCAAACCAGCCGAACCACAGAATCATGGTGCCTATTGTCGCCAGGCTCAAATTACTCGCTGGCGGTGGCTGATCCCAAATCCGATTTGGACGCGGTCCCAACAAGTAGGCACCCACCAAAGATGTGAAACCGCCAACTGTGTGTACTACAGAACTGCCAGCGAAGTCGTGGTAGCCCATTTTTGCCAGCCAACCGCCACTGTTCCACGCCCAATGGACAATAATCGGATAGCTAATCGCACCCATGATGGTACTGTAGATTAGGTCGCCAGCGAAATTCGTCCTTTCAGCCATTGAGCCAGTAGTGATAGCGCTCGCAGTGGCAGCAAAGGCAAACTGGAAAAAGAACAGCGTCAAGGTGGTAATACCTGCCGTCGAGCCGCCAGCACCCATTGCATAATTGATAGTGCCGTCTTGGAGGATAAAGGCATTACTCAGAAAGAAGTTATCTGTGCCAATCAGCCCACCAGCACTCGTGCCAAAGGCAATACCAAAGCCCACTGCCCACCAAGCAATAATAGTGACGCCAGCGTCTATGAAGTTTTCTATTAATATATTCACCACACCCGTCTGTCGCACCAAACCAGCTTCTAACATGGCAAAGCCCGTTTGCATGAAGAATACCAGGAAGCCTGTAAGCAATACCCAGACAGTGTCGATCGAAACTTGAAGCTTTACTGTTGTCTGCGCCAAGGATTCCAAGGTTGGTTGGTTTGCCGCTTGGACAACCGTCTGACCAAATACTGCTAGCACCACTGAGCCTATAGCCAGTGCTAGCAATCGCTGCCATAGGCGATTTCGCTTATTCATTCTACACCCTAATTTAATAAAAACTTAAGTTTTCCTCTTATCTTGTCTTATCTTGCACCATTTTTAACATTGAGTCGGCAGAGCCGACCGATCTCTTTCCTAGGCTGAGCCTGGAAACGAAGATATTTTTTTTACCATAAATTAGTATGTATACTGCGCACGATCGCAATCCGACTGTTATCGTTAGGGATCGTGCGTATGGCGACCGTGTTGGACATCCACCGATTTCTTGACCTACACATGCATCCCCATCACCTCTTCCCCAGTAGCCCCTAAAAGCACTATTTATGACCCCTTGGAGTATATATAAGTTTAACCATCTTTGTAGCCGATTTTTTGTATCAATAACTACAGTCTACGGTAATTATAAAATTAAATTTTCGTCAATAATGTATAAAATTATGTAATCAACGCCCCCCAAAAAAAATTAATCAATTTATAAAAACGATAAATGTATCTTAGAATACAAAAATGCTGTTTATTTT
This sequence comes from Oscillatoriales cyanobacterium PMM_0019, assembly GCA_949127975.1. Taxonomy (GTDB): domain Bacteria; phylum Cyanobacteriota; class Cyanobacteriia; order Cyanobacteriales; family CASBRB01; genus CASBRB01. Next base: position 7,557 of record CASBRB010000393.1, read on the forward strand.
TAAGGTATGATCGAGTAAGTGGGCAAATATTAAGGATTTTTAAAATTCTTGTTTGCTAAGTAAGATTTAACTATTTAATTAAGTTAGATAGCAGTTTTTTTTTAATTTGTTGATTTTAACCGCTAGTAAGACTGGTGCATCGATGACACATACTTCTGTAGAAGCTCGGGTAATGACTCCCACAACAAGACCAGGTTCTGAAGCTCCATCTGTCAAGACAACAGCCTCTCCAGCTAAAGCCTTGCAACAGATTGTCGCAAAGAAACTGTCCGGACGACTCACCATCGGAGACCCCAACGACAAATCTGTTTTTTGGCGAGTTTATGTAGGCAATGGGCATTTACATTTCGCTACCAGTGCCGTGGGGCAAAAAGAGCGTTTGGCGTATCTATTGCAACGCTACTATCCTCAGAAGGCACATTTGGAATTAGCAGAAGGGCAATTAGATTATGAATTTATTTGCAATTGCTGGCAATTAGCTCAACTGTCTTTACCAGAAGTTCGTAAGCTGGTTTTTAAGCTGACGCAAGAAGCGCTGGTACAGTTAATGGCATTGCCCCAAGGTACCATTCAGTTTGAAAAAACCGTTGGACTAGATCCCTTACTGTTATCCGTTCCTTTCAAGGAAACGATTTTACCAGTACGCAGCCTTATCAGTCAGTGGGTGCAACTGCGACCAGAAATCTGTTCTCCGTTTCAGCGACCTTTTGTCACAGATATAGAAAAATTTTCCCTGATGCTTCAGCTCAAGTCTGAAAGCCCTCAAAAAATTCAATTACTCAGCGACGTTCTGACGCACAATCGTTGTATTTATGAAGTAGCATATCGGTTGAGCATGGATGTGTTGGAATTAGCAATAATGTTGCAACCATTAGTTAAAGCCAGAGCTGTAACTATTAATCCTTATTGCAGTCCTCAAACCGATACTAGACCTGTGATTGCTTGTGTTGATGACAGTAAAACAGTGCAACGCAATGTCAGACTAATCCTGGAAACTAGCGGATACCGAGTTTTAGAATTGATGGAGCCTGCACGAGCGTTGTCTGCTCTAGCTCGGCACAAGCCTGCCCTGGTGCTAATGGATATATCTATGCCAGACATTGACGGCTATGAACTTTGTCGCCTGCTACGACAATCTACTGTCTTACGGGAAATTCCCATAGTAATGTTAACGGGGCGGGATGGGTTGATCGATCGGATTCGGGCTCGTATGGTAGGGGCAACAGATTATGTAACAAAACCCTTCGATCCACAGCAATTGCTCAGTATTGTCAAAAAATTCATCTGTGAGAATAAAATGGAGGGGGAGAGTTAATGAAAACTGTTTTGGTAGTAGAAGATTCTAGATGCGAACAACGTCTGATTGTCGCGTTACTCCAACAACTTGACGTCCAGGTAGCAGTAACAGATTCGGCTGAGGCTGCTTTAAAATGGCTGGAGAATAATTCTCGACCCGATCTGATAGTCTTAGATGTGATCATGCCTGGTTTGAGTGGACTGGATTTTTGTCGGCAGATCCGAACCAACCCAGAACTAGAAAAGATCCCGGTTATTTTTTGCAGCTCCAAAAGTCAGGATTTTGATCGCTTTTGGGCATTACGTCAGGGGGGAAATGCTTACCTCACCAAACCTTATGCCCCTAGTGACTTAGTTTCAACTGTTTCTGAACATCTTAATTAGGAATTGATGCTAACTGACTATTTTTATGTGCAGTTACAAGAATCAATCCAGGTGGCACTGTCTGTGGAAAGCATAACCGAGGTGATTACTCTAGCCAGGGCAGAAATTTGTCCGATTCCAGGGGTGTCACCTGCATTGTTGGGAGTTGTAAATCAGCGGGGCAGATTGTTATGGGTTTTGGAGTTAAGCGACTTATTTTTAGAATATCCCGTGAAACGATCGCGCCCTCAGGATCGCTTAACCCTAGTGGTGATAAGCACGAACATCGCCAAAACTCAATGTCAACTTGGTTGCGTGGTATCGGCTCTCAAGGGAATATTACCTCTCGACTCTGCACAATTTCAACCTGTACCTGCTTCTAGTTCCGCTTCTATTCGCTCTTATGTATCTGGGATTACTGAAATTGAACAGTCATCTGTGGCTATTATCAAGATCGATGCAGTTTTAGCTGCGCTACAAACTTCTGCTAGTTCTATTTAGGGGTGCATATCAATGACAGGTACACGCAACGGTTATACCAATATGGATGAGCTTAAAGAAAGTGAAGAGCTTCTAGCTGAACTTCAATATGCAGAATTGGTCAATAAAATCAGTAATGCTAATAGTTTAGAGCGATCGGGTCAAATAGAAGAGGCTAAGAAACTCTATCAAGAAGTATTGGAGGGAGATCCAGCAGGAAATTTGGGTGCAAGTGCCCAGAAAGCTTTAGAAAGTTTAGGGATTCCTGCTAAACCGTATTTGGAGCCAATCTCTAAAAAGGCTGATAATTATCAGCAATCAACCACCCTAAAAAAGCCAAAAAGTAATCGCTCTCCATTAAATTTGTGGCAATGGTTTTTTGACCTACCTATTAGCCGAAAACAACTCATTGCGTTGGTGAGTTCGGAAATATTTGCTCTAGTGTTAATCGGTATGGGGGTGAGGTGGACGATAGAAAATAGTTTGCGAAACCAATTACTCAACCAAGCTAAATCAGAAATAGCTGTTACAAAAATTAATTACAATATCAAAATCAATCAAATGGGGCTTGGCTTCCGGGGACAGTCAGATAATAGTGCTATTGTTGCTGCTGCTAAAGCTCATCAGTCAGGCGAAATATTAGACCAGGATTTGCGGAATCAGGTAAAAAAGATTCTCCAGAATGAAGTTAAGGCTCGTCAGATTGAATATGCAACCCTAGTTGGCAAAGATTTGCGGATTATTGTCAACGCCAATAGCGATCGAAGAGGTGAGATTTTCAACCCTAATAATTTGGTTCAAGAAGTTTTTAAAGATCCGAGACAAATTAAAGCGAGTGAGATTGTCAGCCAAGCTGAAATAAACAAAGAAGCACCGCCTGTATGGCCCGGTTTTACCCCTCAGAATGCACTAATTCGTTACACGGTTACACCCGTTTTAGATCCAACTACCAAAACAGTAATAGCCGCCTTAGTTTCCGGAGATATTGTCAATGGCAAGTTGCCCATTGCCCAGGAAACATTGAAAGCTCTAGGCGGGGGCTACAGTGCCGTTTATTTACACAAAACCACAGGAGAGTTTACATTAGCGACAGCTTTAGAGCAAGGGGATACTAAAGCATTAGAGCAAGCACAAGGGAATGTAGGCTTGCCTAATACTTCAATTTTGACGGCAGCAGCTAAGGCTCAGGACTTGCCAGTTACTGCAAGAATAACCATCGGGACGCAGAATTATACGGTGGCAGTAATTGCCTTGCCCAATATTTTCAAAGATGGGGGAAATGGTTCGGTGCCTATTGCTAGTAGTGAACCCGTTGCTTTTTTGGTGCGAGGAACTCCAGAAACAATACTCAATCAGTTACTGTACCAAAGTCTGCTGGAGCAATTTGGGGTATTTTTCTTAGCTTTGGTAGTCGTAGGAATTTGGGCCCTGATTCTCCGGCAGGGAATTGCGATCCCAATCGAGCAGTTGCAGCGAACCACTCAGGCATTCTCTGAAGGCAATCAGGAAACACGAGCAACGGTTTTTGCCACAGATGAAGTGGGGCAGCTAGCAATGACTTTTAATCAAATGGCAGATAGTATCGCTGTTTCTGGTAGAGTGATGGAAGAACAAGCTCAACTACGACAAGCAGAAGCAGACTTTCAACGGCAGCAGAAAGAACGTCTACAGCAAGGGGTAATTGACTTGTTGATTGACATTGAAGGAGCGCAACAAGGCGATTTAACCGTCAGGGCAAAGATTGATGAAGGAGATATGGGTTCAATCGCCGATGCCTTTAATGCCACCATTCGCAATTTGCGAGAGATTGTTTTACAAGTGAAAACGGCTGCTAATCAGGTACATGAGTCTGCTTTTAGTAATGAAGCTTCGGTGCAAAAACTCTCCCAGGAAGCTACAACCCAAGCCCAAGTAATTGCCGAAACCCTTAATTCTGTAGAAGATGTGGGACAATCTATTCAGTCAGTATCCGATGCAGCAATAGAAGCAGCAGCGATTGCTCGTCAGGCGCTAGTAGCTGCCGAAGATGGCGATACCACAATGGATGAGACAGTCAGCAGTATTGGCAATATCCGCGCCAGCGTTGCCGAAACTTCCAAAAAGGTAAAACGTCTGGTAGAGTCTTCTCAGGAAATTTCCAAAATTGTTAATATTATATCAGGAATTTCCGAAAAAACCAACCTTTTGGCTTTTAATGCTTCCATTGAAGCCTCTAGAGCTGGCCAAAACGGTCAAGGATTCCGGGTGGTTGCTGATGAAGTACGGAAATTAGCAGAGAAGGTGACGGATTCAGCTAAAGAAATTGAGCAACTTATCAGCACAATTCAACAAGAAACTGCCGAAGTTTTACAAACAATGGAAGCCAGCACTCAGCACGTAGTAACGGGAACAACGTTAGTTACCAAAACTAAACATACCTTGCAAGGCTTGGCTGGCATTAGCAAAAAAATAGACCAACTTCTACAATCTATTTCATCCAGTACAGTCGATCAAGCTCAAACTTCCCAAATGGTTAACCAGAAAATGCAAGAAGTAGCAGCGATCGCTCAGACGTCTTCTGACGAATCACAAGCGGTTTCCTCTTCTTTGCAGCAACTGGTTACTGTTGCCGACAAACTGCAAAACTCTGTATCTCGCTTCCAGGTAGAAAAATAAATGATGTTGGAACCTGCGAAATTAGCGGCAATCCTACAAGAAGCACGGGCGTGTTTTTTATACGAAGATGCCCCAGACTATTTAGCCATGTTAGAGCAGGGAATGCAGCGGCTACTCTCAGGTGATGCTGCGATTAATCTTCAGACTGAATATGCAGATTTAATGCGAGCCGCCCACACCATCAAAGGTGGTGCAGGTTTGGCTGAACTACATACCCTAGCGCAAGTCTCCCACCAAGTAGAAGATTTACTTCAAGCTTTGCTTGATGGGCGCGTACCAGAGCCGAAGCCTGCATATCAGTTATTGTCTTTGGGTGTAGAGGAAATCCGCGATTTAGTTGCCTCTGCTAGCATGGGTAATAGTGCAGCAGATAAACAGGGTTCACCCCTACCCATCACCACCGCCCTTGAGGCTTTTATTGATGAGTTGCCCAAGGAAAATAACTCTCCCGATGACTGGGCACGCCCTAACATTTCGATTTTAAAACCAGCGCTAGAATTCGATTTAGAAGAGTGTTTGCAGCGGGTAGAAAAGTTACTTCCTGCTCCTTACGAGAAACCACGCCCACAGCCTAACCAATCAGCGATTCTCCACCAGGCGCTTTCCACTCTGGTGGATGAGTGCCTACTACTAGGACAAATGCTGTCTTTAACTTGGTTGCTTGATGTGCAAGAGCGGATACGTCATGCTCTGACTCAACCAAAACCACCCCTAGTTAAGATTGCCACAAAAGCGATCGCTTACATTAGAAAACTACGCTTAGAAACTCTTAACCCAGCCGCAGAAAAACCAAGGGGTAGGGGCGAACCCAATACTGCTAGCTTAACCTCTCCAGGAAAGGGGAGTCCGACTCCTATGTCTAGTACTCGCCCACAGCCAGGTAATACAGCGTCACCGCCAAACACTTTAAGTCTAAATCTGCGGATTCCGGTTTCTAGATTAGATCGGATGAGCAACACCGTTGGTGAAATAATGATTAATCACGAGCGGCTTTCCCTGTATCAGACGCAACTGTATCAGGTGAATTTAATGTTGAAAAAACAAGCTCAACTGATGCACCCCATCCGTCAACAAGTACAGGACTTTTACAATCGCATGGCAACTCCGCTTTCAGGAGAAGTACAGGTCGATAATTTCAATAAATCTAGTTTGACTGAAAAAGAGTTCGATCCTCTGGAATTAGATCGGTACACAGAAATTCACAGCACCTTGCAAGATTTCCAAGAATTGATGGTGCGGGTTGATGAAAGCAGAACCGACATGGAGTTGATTTCCCGTGAATTCCAAGAAGGGCTGGAAGAACTACGTCAACACGTTGATAGCCTACGTGGAGACTTAACAGAGTCAAGATTAGTCCCCTTTAGTTTTTTAGCTGATAGGTTTGTTGCACCGTTAGAAAATCTCAACCAGCGGTATAAAAAATCAATTGTCCTAGATGTTATAGGGAAAGACACGCTGATAGATCAGGTGATTCTCGAACAACTACAAACCCCCTTAACTCATCTAATGCGCAATGCTTTCGATCACGGCATTGAACCCCCAGAAGAGCGCTTGTTACTAAATAAGCCGCCAACAGCTAAAATTACTTTATCGGCAGCAGTTGCAGGTAATCGAGTTACCATCGCAATCTCAGATGATGGTCGTGGTATTGACTGCCAAAAAATATACCAAAAGGCTGTGCAGATGGAATTGTGCAGTTTAGATAGCGCAGCATTAAGTAGGGAGCAAATTCTAGAATTATTGTTTACACCTGGGTTTTCTACAGCTCCTAGCGTAACGGATGTTTCCGGGCGAGGGGTGGGGCTTGATGTGGTGCGATCGCAAGTTGGGCGACTGCAAGGCAAGGTGTTAGTAACAACGGAATTGGCAAAGGGAACAACCTTTACAATTATTCTTCCTTTAACTCTGAGTATTTTACCTTTGTTACTCTGCCGCTGTCAGCAAGAAATTCTGGCTATTCCTTCTATTAACGTCCTGGAAATTATTGCCTTATCTGAATATAATATCGTGCCTAAGAAGGAGAATCAGGTCATCACCTGGCGCGATCGCACTATCCCTCTATATACTTTAATCGAATTACTCCCCTACTCCCAGGAAGAAACTATACCACCATCTGCTGCATTCACACCCTATATAGGAATTGTTCTAGACGTAGAGGGTGAGCAAATTGTGGTTGCTGTCAATTCCTTGGTAGGAGAACGAGAACTGGTTTTCAAACCCTTCGATCCTACAATTCCCGTTCCTGCGTATGTTGCAGGCTGTACTGTTCTAGGTACAGGTGAGGTGGTGCCGATTTTAGCACCAAGTCACTTTAATCAGTTGATAGCAAAAACCACACCAGCCTTGCCTAAGAGCAAGCTAGAGTCTGAGCCTGAGGCTACATCAACTATCTTAATCGTTGATGATTCTATTGCAGTGCGTCGGTTGTTAAACCAGGTACTAAGTCAATCGGGATATCAAGTCGTAGAATGTCGAGACGGCAAAGAAGCATTAGATGAGTTAAATCAATTTCGTCACAGCTTTGATTTAGTAATTTCTGATATTGAAATGCCCCGTTTGGATGGTTTTACGTTACTTAGAGAAATTCGTGCCCATCCTCGTTGGTATAGCCTGAATTGTATCATGTTGACATCCAGATCGAACGATCGGCACCGTCAAAAAGCCATGAGTTTGGGTGCAACAGCTTATTTAACGAAGCCGTTCCAGCCAACCGATTTACTCAAGGCGATTTCTACCCTGGTATGACTAAGGACTAAAGTCCTTACTACGAACCATAAGAAATTGTTTGTAGTAAGGACTTTAGTCCTTATATTATTGACTCAGGACTAAAGTCCTTACTACGAACCATAAGAAATTGTTTGTAGTAAGGACTTTAGTCCTTATATTATTGTAAGGTGCGTGGCACTGCCCACCCTAATAAGTATTAGTTCATTTTGTGATGCATTCTACGGTGCTTGCGAGTCTTCATATGACGAGGAGTACGCATAGCTTTAGTATCAGCAGTAGGAGCCTTAACTTCTGGCTGAGAAGTTTGAGTCACCTTAGACTGCCCGGTAACGGGATTGGCTTTAACTGCAGGAGCGGAAACGGCTATAGGTGCCGCAACGACTAGAGCGAGAAGGAGAGATTGAGCAAACTTATTCATAAGTGCTGACTGACCCTGACTTTTGCTTGTTTAAAGAACCAACAATTCCACTATCACAGAAGGATGTGACAGCCGTTTGACATGGCTATGAAGTTTCCGTGTTAAAAAGATTAAGTTATGTTTAAGGCGCGATGCCCCACTCCTGACTCCTGACTCCTGTCTCCTGTCTCCCTACTCCTGTCTCCTGACTCCTGTCTCCTGACTCCCTACTCCTGTCTCCTGACTCCTGTCTCCTGACTCCTGTCTCCTGACTCCTGTTCAATGCTTACAGCTTTTTTAGCAACTTTGACAACTCTTCTACTGGTAAGGGACGGCTAAACCAATACCCTTGGATGATATCACACTGATGTTGACGGAGGAAAGCTTCTTCTGCTTCGGTTTCTACACCCTCGCTAATTACCTCCAAGTTCAAACTTTTTGCCATTTGAATCAGAGCCTTTGTAATTGCTGCGTTGGTATCATTCTTGTGAAGACCGCGAATAAAGCATTGATCTATCTTCAAGGTGTCAAATGTAAATTGTTGCAGGTAGCCTAAAGAAGAGTAGCCAGTACCAAAATCATCTATTGATATTTTTACCCCTAGTTCTTTTAATTTTAGAAAAATCGCGCTTACTGCTTCTGGGTTCTGCACTAGGATGCTTTCTGTTAATTCTAATTCCAAGCAATTCGGTTGAAAATCTGTTTGGTTTAGAACGTCACAGATTTTTTTTATTAAATTGGGATCGTTCAATTGATAAACCGATAAATTGACTGACACTTTTAACGAAGTGTGCCCAGCAACTTGCCATGCTTTAGCTTGGGCACAGGCAGTGCGTAGAACCCATTCACCAATGGGGATAATCAAACCTATCTCCTCTGCCAAAGGAATAAATATTCCTGGGGAAACCATCCCGCGTTTTGGATGGTGCCAACGGATTAAAGCTTCAACACCAACGATTTGTTCAGTGCGGAGATCTAGTTGGGGTTGATAGTACAAATTTAACTGTTCCCGTTCTAATGCATAGCGCAGATCGTTTTCTAATGCTAACGGTTCGGAAATAACAATATTTATCTCTTTAGTGTAAAATTGATAGTTATTCCCGCCTTTCCTTTTAGCATCGTGAATTGCCGCTGACGTTTGTTTGATTAAATTATCGATGTCATCACTATCACTGGGATAGAAGGAGATGCCGATGCTAGCAGTAATAAAGATTTCATATCCGTTCAGGTTAAAGGGTTTGGCTAGGACATCGAGAATTAGTTGGGCGAAATTAGCAGCATCTTTTTTTTGATTGATACTCCTGAGGATGATGGCAAATTGATCGTTGTTCAAGCGAACGACAATGTCATTTTCAATGACACAATTTTTTATTCGTTCAGCTACTGAGCAGAGAACTAAGTCACCGAAGGCAAAGCCCATATTGTCGTTGATGCGGTTGAACCGATCTAAGCCCAGGCAGAGAAACGGAACTACTTGTTGATTGTTATCCGCTGGAGGTAGTGAATGATGAAGTTGCTCTCGCAACCACCGCCGATTTGGTAGCTTTGTCAAGCTGTCGTAGCAATCCAAAGAATTTAGGGTTGTTGCCACTTGGTTAATTGCTGTTGTTTGGTAATGCTCTCGCTGGGCGGCTTGTTTTTCCAGTCGAGTAGCGATCGCATCTAGCAATTCAGCTCTGCTAAATGGCTTAGTTAGATAATCATCAGCGCCTAGTTTCATTGCTTGACGCCAATCTTCTTTAGCGGCTTTTGCAGTAAGAAAAATAAAAGGAATTGTTGCCGTCATGGGCTGAGAACGCAACGCTTTCAGCACCCCATAACCATCTACTTTGGGCATCATCACATCGCAAACAATCAAATCGGGTACGTGTTCTAAAGCCAACCGCACTCCGATATCACCATTCTCTGCTCCAATCGGGTCAAAACCCTCAATATTAAGCAGTTCAATAATGTTTTCCCGAACAGCTCTTTCGTCTTCTATTACTAAAATCGTAATCATGGATCAATATCTAGTTATTTAACGGCAGGGTGACTGTAAACGTTGTGCCGACACCGACTTGACTCTTGACATCAATATAGCCACGATGTAAGTCCACACATTTTTTTACTATGGCTAATCCCAGTCCGGTTCCAGAAATATCACCGACATTTTTAGCTCGATGAAACGAGTCAAACAAATGTTGTCGATCTTCTGGGGGGATACCAATGCCAGTATCTTCAATCTGGAAGATAGCATTACCATCAGCAATCGCCAGTTTAAAATTTACTGTGCTACCTAGGGGTGAATACTTGAGGGCATTCGATAACAAGTTGCTGAGAATTTGCCTGAGCAGTTTCTCATCCAGGCAGGGAAGAGTCGAGAGGCTGTGGGACGTTGTTAGGAAGGGAAATTTTCCACTCTCCTTGGTTTCCACTTCGCCTTTCTCCTGGTTGTCCCCTGTCTGGCTAAACTTAATGATGTGCTGATTGCCGTCAATCAATTGCATTTCTTCCACCAGATCACAGCATAATTGTGACAGAGCTAACGGTGCTGGCTTAAAATCTAGTTTACCTGCTTCGGCTTTGCCGACGATCAGCACATCGTCCAACAACTGAGTCATGTGGTGGACGCTGCTTTGAATGCGTTGGAGATATCCGACTTTTTTCGACTCAGTCAACTTGTGGCTATAATGTTGGATTAATTCGGCCGAAGACAAGATGCTAGAGAGGGGAGTGCGGAACTCGTGGGAAGTCATAGAGACGAAACGGGATCTTAGTTCACTCAGTTCCCTTTCTTTTGCCAAAGCAGCACGAATTTCTTCTTCTGCCCAGTGGCGCGAGCTGATATCGTTGAGGGAGCCGGAAGTGCCGATGATAGTATCGTCAGCAAGCACAGCTTGGGCATGGAGTTCCAGCCATCGGACTTCGCCGTGTTTGGTCATAAAGCGAGCTTCCTGTCGGCAATAACATTGTATATGGGAAGTTGCAGATTTTAAAGCGTAAGCGGAATCCCAAAACCAAAATCCACCAGCCAAAATTGCCTCGCGATCGTCTGGATGAACATAATCTAATAAACTCTTACCTATGCTTTCTTCTACCGAAAAGCCGGTAATCTCTCTCCAGGCGGGATTGAGGAATGTCCATAAACCTGCTCTGTCTGTCTGAAAAATCACTTCTTTGACGTTGTTCACCACAGAGCGATACTTGTTTTCACTCTCCCGCAGTGCCTCTAAAAACTGGGCTTGGGCGAGGGCAATGCCTACATGGTCCCCTAGTTGTTGCAAAAGTTCACATTCAAAGCTAGACCACTGTCGCGGACTGGCGCACTGGTGGGCAATTAGCAGCCCCCAAAGTTCTTTCCCTTGGAGAATCGGGACTACCAGGTTCGCCTTTACCTCAAACTGTTGCAGGAATTCAATGTGGCAAGGTTGGACGTCAGACTGCTCTATATCGGCAATGGCGCGAATCCGTCCTTGACGATATAAATTGAGGTAATTTGGGTTAAAGCAAGGATCGGTAATGTTTTGTGTTAAAATACTACTCCAGCCAGGAGTTACTGCCTCAGTAATCACTGTTCCAGAGCCATCCGGTTCTAGACGATAGATGATAACTCGGTCAGTTTCGAGAAATTCTTGCACCTCGGTGACTGTGGTTTCCAGAATTTCCTCAAGTTGCAAGGACTGGCGGATTTTAAGGGCAATTTGGGCAAACAGGCGCGATCGCTCATTTTGACGCCGCAACTCCTCTGACGCCTGTTTGCGCTCAGTGATGTCTTCAGTAATCCCAGCAACACGTTGCAGTTGCCCTGTTTGGTTACAAATTGGATAGCAGCGAGTCCACACCCAGCGGTGTGAACCGTCTGGCAGCACAATGCGAAATTCTTCGTCAAAATTTCGCTTTAGTTGGTTCTGTTTCTTAAATGCTGCTACCACCCGCCCCAAATCCTCTGGATAAATACTTTCTATCCAGCTTTTCGGCTGCTGGTAAACACTCTGGCAGCTACGCCCGAAGATTTTTTCATACGCTGGGCTGATATAAAGTATCCTTTCGCCATTGTCCGCGCTTAAGAAAAACACATCATTGATGTTTTCCGCTAGTTGGCGGAACTGCTCCTCGCTTTCCCTGAGCGCCTGTTCTGTGCGCTGGCGATCTTTAATTTCAATTTCTAGTTTCTGGTTGGTTTGCCATACCTGGGCCGCCCGCTCTGCCACTAAAGACTCCAGATTAGCATTTATTTTGGCTAACTCAGCTTTGGCTAGAGTCAACTGATTCTGAGTTTGGGCTAAAAGTTGCGGACAGTCAATCAGTAGGGAATAGTGATGGCGCAGGGCAATGGCGACAAAAGCCACTATTGCCGTGAGCAAGTCAAAGCCTACCTGGAATCCTAAGGCTGTCAAAGAGTTATACTGTTCCCAGGAAAGTGCGGTTGCCAGCACATGGCTTGAATGTCCTAAGGCGCTGCTAAAAAAAATTGCTGTCGTCGCCAGTAGCGGCGTTTTTTTGAGGAAATGCTGCTGCTTAAAACTCAAGTCCCGATAGATTAAGAAGGTAATAGTAAAGTAGCAAATTGCTATCAAGCTATTAACACTTATAAACATCATATTTAACATTAATTTACCAGACCTCAATGAGTATTCTTTGAGTGGGAAGGCAGTAGTCGGGTGGCGATCGTTTTCAGCAGTTCTTTGCTGGTAAACGGTTTAGTGATATAATCATCCACTCCCATTTTAATACCTTGACGGTAATCAGCTTCGGCGGCGTTCCCAGTAAGAAAAATCAAGGGAATTGTTGCCGTCACAGACTCCGATCGCAATGCCGCCAGCACCCCATAACCGTCAATTTCGGGCATATTTACATCGCAAATAATCAAATCAGGTAGCTGTTCTTTGGCTAACTGCACGCCAACCCAACCGTTTTCTGCCCCAATTACCTCATAATCCACAACCTCAAGCAATTCCATTATGTTCTCTCGGATTGCTACCGTGTCTTCAATCACTAAAATTTTCTTCATGTTTCTTTGTGCTTGTTTGATAATTTAAAGGAAGCGTAACTTTAACCGTTGTGCCACAGCCAACTTCACTCTGCACCACGATCCTGCCGCCGTGCAATTCAACACATTTTTTAACAATCGCTAGCCCCAGCCCTGTCCCCGGAATCGTGCCGACGTTGGTTGCTCGATGAAAGGTATCGAACAAATGTTTTTGGTCTGACGGCGGAATGCCGATGCCTCGATCTTGAACTTGGAATATTGCCAAACCATCCTGACAAACCAGTTTTAAATCAATCTTACCACCTTTAGGAGAATACTTGATGGCATTTGAAAGCAAATTGCTGAAAATGTGCTGCAACACTTTTTCGTCCATCCTGTTAGGATAACATTTCCCTTGACTGACAAAGGTAATAGTGTACTGAAACCCCGCACTTTCTTGCATATCTGACGCCAAATTCTGACCAAATTTTATCAAATCAATTGGGGCTGGGTTCAATTCTAGTCTTCCTGCTTCGGCTTTGCCAATTACCAAAACATCATTCAATAGAGCGATCATTCGTTGAACGCCAGCTTGAATCCGATGCAAATGTGCGAGTTTTTTCTCTTCAGTAAACTTGTGGCTGTAATGTTCGAGTAATTCCGCAGAAGATAAAATGGTGGACAGTGGAGTGCGGAACTCGTGGGAAGTCATGGTAACAAAGCGGGATTTGAGTTCACTGAGTTCTTTTTCTTTTTCCAAAGCATTACGAATTTCCAGTTCTACCTGTTTGCGCTCGGTAATGTCACGCGCTATACCGCGATAACCTTGAAACACCCCTTGCGGAGCGAACATGGGTGTGCCGCTGCTTTCTAAAACCACCAAACAGCCTTTTTTATGAATTAGGTTTTTTTCAACATTTACGAACGCTTCTTGCTGAGAGATAAAGTTCTCAAAAATAGGAGTAAATCGTTTTGCCTCATCCAAAGACATGAATAAAAAGATGCTTTTACCGAGCATCTCGCTGGGGTGGTAACCCAGAATATCGACTAATTTCGGATTAACGTAGGTGAAAACACCATTTTTATCGAATTCCCACACCCAGTCGTTAGTCTGCTCAACTAAATTACGGAACTTTTCCTCACTTTCTTGAATCGCCTGTTCTGCCAGCTTGCGTTCACTGATGTCACGAGCTATACCGCTATAACCTAGTAAGTTTTCATCTGCATCGAAGAAGGGAACGCCACTGGTTTCCAGAAAAACTTCATGACCATCTTTGTGGAGGTTTATGTTCTCTAAAGAAGAAAAAGGCTGTTTTGAGGCAACAATAAAACTAAAAATGTTAGCAATACGACTATGCTCTTCCAGATGCATAAAGTCAAAGGGTGTCTTGCCTAGCACTTCTTCCGGTGCGTAACCTAATAAATCGGAAATGTGGGGACTGACGTAAGTATAAACATTGTTTTCATCCACCTCCCAGACTAAATCGCTGGTGGTTTCCACTAAATTGCGGAACCGCTCTTTGCTATCCTTTAGAGCCTGTTCTGCCCGCTTGTATTCGATAGCGATTCCTGCTATGTGACTACATAACGCTATTAGTTTCCGCTCGTTCAAACTCGGTGAGCGTGGTGTGCTATAATACAGTGCGAAGGTGCCTAACACATTGCCGTTGCTGGCAAAGATGGGAGTAGAATAACAAGCTCGCAGTCCATGAGACAGCGCCAAATCTCTAAAAGCTTCCCACTTGGGATCTGTGGCAATATCTGATACAATGACAGGTTCCTGAAGATAAGCTGCTGTGCCGCAACAACCAACATTGGGACCAATGGCTATATTATCAGTCGCCTGCTTGTAGCCTGCCGGAAGGTTCGGAGCTGCACCGTAACACAAGTCGATCCCGTTGTCGTCTAGCAGGGAGATAGCACACCACTCGGTTTGGGATTGTTTTTCAACGAACCAAGCTAAAACGTCCAGTACATCAGAAAGCGCAGCACCTGTGGCTATCATTTCTAGTACACAATTTTGCCCAGCTAACAAAGTTTCCGCCGCTTCCCGTTCCGTAACCTCCTTCTGCAATTGCTCGTTAGCATTCTTTAATTCAGTAGTTCGTTCTTCGACTTTGATTTCCAGTTCCTCCTTCGCTTGTTGCAGAGCTAATTCTGCCTGCTTACGCTTGGTAATGTCAGTAGCAATACCCAGAACTTGACGCTTTTTACCGTCGGGTGATATCAGCGGTTTCTTGATAGTCTGAAACCAATGCACCTTACCTGTAAAATCAGTAACCGTTTCTTCAGTAATTATTTTTTCGATGCCAGTTTTCATCACTTCTCTGTCGGCACGGAGAAACTGTGCTACTTCTTCTTGATTAAAATTAAAGTCTGCATCCGATTTGCCGAGTAGGTTTTCGACTGTCGTTCCGTAGATGTCTGCTAGCGCCTGATTGACTAAAGTAAATTTTCCCTTCCACTCTTTGGCGAAAATCAAATGCGGAGTTGTGTCAATGACTTGACGAAGAAACTCTTTTTGGTTTTTCAGTAATTCCTCGGCTTGCTTGCGCTGGGTGATGTCTCTGACTGCTGCCACCCTAACTCGGCAACGATTATAGAGCATGTATTTAGCCTGAATCTCAACGGGGAAAATTCTTCCGTCTTTTCTCAAAGCTATTGACTCATAAGGTGATTGATATTCTGATAAAATATGTTCTAATACTAAATCGCGCGTTTCTACTGCTAAGAGTTCTAAGACATCCATCCCAATAAGTTCAGATATTGCATATCCAGTCATCTCAGACAAAGATTGGTTGGCGTCTATAACTTTGCCATTTACATGAATAACAATTCCTTCAAATGTAGCCTCGCATAGTTTACGAAAATGTTCTTCACTTTCTCTGAGCATCAAATCTGCCTGTTTAGCAATAGTCACATCACGGATAATTACCAGGAGTTGATTTCCCGGTGAGGGTAACACCCTAGCCTCAAAAAATTTTTCTCCTTCTGGCAAAGTTAATGAATACTCTATAGTAACTATCGATTTGGTATGCAAAACCTGCTGAAACCCTTCTTGCAATTGCCGTCCGACTTCATCTGGCATAACATGTTGGATTTTTTTCTTCAGGTATACGTTTGGAGGAAAGTAAACCTGAGACATTTGCCCTGCGTAGTAACTCAGGATGGTGCCATCAGAGTCGAGCCGAAAGTATAAATCCGGGAAAGCTTGGAGAATTTCTAATAGATCGCAGCTATTGTCAAGTAATATATCCTCAGTTCGTTGGCTCTGGGCAAGTTCTGTTTGTGCCTGTTGATAAAGTTCACATTGGTGGATGGCGACGGCACAGTGTTCAGCGATATCCTTTACTAATTTTAACTCATCAGTAGTCCATTCACGTTCGCGATCGCACTGATGAAGGCTAATCCCACCTAGGTATTTTTCCTGGTACAACAGCGGCACAATCAAAATGCTGCCAACCCCACAGTCTGTAGATGAGTTGGGAATTTCTGGTGGTAGGCTGGTGCCAATCCTGGGAATAACCACTGACTCACCTGCTACCAGTGTCTGATGGTAATAGTTATATAAATCGCTGCTAGCACCAATCAGACTTGCCCCGGCGGCTTCACTGATGCAGCTAGTTTTGATGTACTTTGAATTAGCTCGGAAAATCACACAGTGACTAACGTTAACCGCTGCGTGCAACTCCTCTACAGTGATTTGCAGCACCTCATCCAGTACCAACGTACTTCGCATCTGCTTTACAATATGGTTAATCAGTGCTGCCTGCTGAGCTTGTTGTTCAAGTTGCGCGTAGTCGGCAGCCGTAGGTATTTCTACCTTGATGTCTGCTGTGCGATTTTGCATGTGTTTTTCCAGTTGGGCGTCGTGGCGATCGCAAAGAGGTGAGTAAGTACCTTCCAGTTCCACTGAACCTCCCCACGGCTAAAGCCGGGGGGTTCTAAAATCACCAACCAGGTTTCGCATATCCTCACCGATTTCGACTTCCTGATAGCTATTAGATTCCGCAGCAATCAACTCTGGCCCTTCGACTACGCTCAGGGCGGAGACGGAGTGACCATCTCTCTTGTTGATTAAAATTGATTCAGACTTCCACTCCGCTTGCATGATTTGTTCCAAACACAACCAGCCATCACTAGCTAATTCGAGTGAAAGTTTTGACTCTGAATCAACATATCTCGCCAAAAACCCTGAGAATAAATCCCGATGTAATTCAACTCCACATTCACACTTATGAACTCGTTGACTTAGAGATTTTTTCTGTTTGATACCACAAATACACATCTGTGATAAAGCCGTGGTTCTTGTCGAGAATTTGTGAACACTAGCACCAGCACTTTCAGCCTTGCGCTCAAGCTCACTCATGAAAAAACCTGGAGCTTTATATCCTATAGATTTGCCCCAAATTTTCTGCCAAGCTTTGATGGAGACATTTTCCATTTTAAAACTGTCTCCCATCTTTAACACTTTATTGATTAACCTTCCTTGGGAGGTTTCTCTTTGCTCTGCTTGTTTACGATGTATCTCTCTCAATTTCGCCGAATCTTTTTTGTAAGTATTGGTGTTGTTCCATAACTTTCGACCTTTCTTAATCTTACCTTTCTTTTTTCGTCCAGTTTTATGAAAAAAGTTGGGCTCATAATTCTGAGGATTATTAGCTCTCCTAGAACGCTCAATTTTCCTCTGTAATTGCTTAATTCCTTTCTGTAATTGCTCAATCTCAGTACAGAATCCCTCTATTAATGCTGAATCATCGCCAACAGCGCCGATAACTGAGACATTCACATCAATGCCAACAACACCTTTACCTAACTGGTTTTTCGGCTTTTGGTATGGCAATCCCTTACAAACTAACTGAGCAAAAAATCTAGCTTTCCCATTAATCCAGCGACGCAATATCCGCACGTACTTTATGGGACATGATAAAGCATACTGTATTACTTCATCTCGATTATCTATAATCGCTTTTAAGGTTAAATTATGTAATTCACTCTTCCAGATTACCTGATTATTTTTCCACCGAATCCCCTGTTTATTACTTTTGCCCTCTAATGATGAAAACTGTCCCTTCTGCTTAAATCTTACCCGATCCGCCTTGCCAAATAATACTCGTTCTGTTGCCTTAAATGCTCTCGTGGCTACCTTTTGAATTGTATTACTATCTAAATGTTGTTTAATCCATTTAGAAGATGTAGCAACAATTGTGGCATAAGCTTGTATATCATAGTCACTATATCTATATGCCTTACGTGCTTTAAGAAATGCCTCACTTCGCTCTTTTTTCTTATCTCTAGAAATTTGTCTAGCTGCTTGATATGCCTCAGACTCCCTGACTAATTGCATCCGTTTCAAGCATTCGGATAAGCAAGCATTATACAAATTTTGTCCTGCCTTCAAGCGAGACTCTAGGATAGCTATATCCCTAGATGTCGTTACCAGTGGTAACTCTACGACAAAGTTTTCGGTCTCAGTTCTTGGCACTTTAGTATCACCACCTTGTCTAGATAACGCTATACTATCTACTATATAGGTATCACCTACTTGATGACAAGATTAAAGCCTATGTCTAAAGATATAAATTTCAAATATAACCATAATATGGTCTACTCTTGCAAGTACCAGTTTAATTATAAGGATGTCGCGGAAGCTCCATTGTTTATGTGAGGGGGTAAAACTTTCCGCCCCATAAATAAATTCAGGGGCTACCAGTTTTACCCCCGGACTACGTCCCGCTAACGCCAAGGGCTTCGCTACGCTAACGCTAACACACTCCCCCATTTTCCAGTGTAACTCTGCTAGGATCGTCATGCGAAGTATCTAATCTATAGAAGGCTCCCCTCTATCCTATATCACCGCCAAGATTTTCCTCAAACTGGTACTTGACAGATTAGGGGATACCGTTTATCATAAAAATTTTATCAAGCCACCATCCTAGAATTCAAGGTCAAAGGCAAAAAAGAGCATTTTATTTGGTGGGGGAGGATGTCACTTGCTGCCTGTAAAAGTTACCCCTTGAATAAAGTAGCGATTAAAAAATGCATAAATTGCCAGTGCAGGCAGCGTAAACACCATAGACGCCGCCATAATGTAGTTCCAATAACTGATATATTGCCCTTTAAACGTATTTAGCCCTAGAGGTAGAGTAAACAAATCTTGATCCGACAAAATAATCAGCGGCATTAAAAAATTGTTCCAAGAACCCATAAAAATAAAAATTGCTTGTGCAGCCAAAGCAGGTTTTGCCAAAGGTAAGACAATTTGCACAAAAGTTTCCCAGCGACTTAATCCATCCAACTGCGCTGCCTCCTCCAGTTCATTAGGAAAATTGATAAAAAATTGTCGCATCATAAAAATAAACGTTGCATTCACCACCGTTGGCACTATCAACCCTTGGTAAGAATTCAGCCAACCTAAATATTTTAAAATCAAGTAGCTGGGAATCAGGGTAATTTGTCCTGGAACCATCAACACAGCCAAAATTATAAAAAACCATAGGCGATTTCCAGGAAAGCGCATCCGTGCCAAAGCGTAACCAGCCATAGAGTTAAATAAAAGATTTAACCCAGTAACCCAAACAGCAACGAGGACACTGTTGAACAACCAGCGCCCAAACAAAGGTGACTGAATAAAAATTTTATTGTAGTTATCAAGCGTAAAATGCTCAGGTATAAAATTTACCCCACCAGCTATAATTTCTGATAAGGGTTTGAAGGAAGCCGAAAGTGCCCAGGCAAAAGGCACAACCGTAATCATCCCGTACAATACCAGAATGGCGTACAAAATTACTTTTAACCAACGAGAACGATTCATAGTCATTTATCAGATCATTTCCGCTAACATTATAATAAGTTGCGCATTCAATTTTCCTTGAAAAAAGTGCGTTGCACAAGAGTTGCCAGCATAATCACCCCGGCAAGCATTAACGCTAAAGCGGCGGCATAGCCCATGTCCAAACTCTTAAATGCGTACTGATATATCAGCAAAACAACGGTTAGAGTTGAGTTATTTGGGCCACCAGAACCACCAGAAAAGATGTAAGATTGGTCAAATAGCTGGAAAGTGCCGATAACACCCATAGCCACAATAAAAAATGTTACAGGTTTAAGTAAGGGAAGTGTAATATAGAAAAACTTTTCCCAACCACTTGCTCCATCAATTGTCGCCGCCTCATACAGGGAAATCGGAATATCTTGCAGGGCTGCCAGGTAAATTACCATAAAAAAGGGTGCTGTTGACCAAATATTCATCAACATAATTGATTTGAGTGCCACAGCGGGATCGCCCAACCAGTTATAAGTCGGTAGATGTAAAAAATCCAGGAAATTGTTCAGTAAACCGTTCCGATTGTAAATCCACATAAAAATTAAAGTTAAAACCGCTGAAGAAGTTACAGTCGGTAGAAAAAAGATAATCCGAAACCAGTTTTTACCTTTAATTTGGGAATTTAGTACCAGCGCTAGAATCAAAGCCAGTACAGTTTGAATAGGTACAACTATTGCCACATACTCAGCGGTGTTTTGCAAGGCAATCCAGACTCGTTCATCCCCAGCTATCCGAATAAAATTATTTAGTCCACTCCATTTATAACTCAGATCGCCTAAAACCCGTACTCTGTTAAAAGAAAGAAATATAGCATATACGATCGGGATAATCAAAAAGATTCCCATCACTATAATGGTAGGAGCCATAAATAGATAGCTAGCTACAGCTTCCCTAACACCTTTCTTTTTCCAAACTTCTTGCAACATGGTACCTCTTAACTAGCAGCTTCAATTTCTCGGTTAGCAGTAGCTTCAGCTTTCTTCATGGCTGATTGTAAAGGTTGTTCGCCAATTAATGCACTAATAAACTGATTGTTGAATTGGGTGACAATAATTGGTAGATTTTTGCCAGCTTGCCAAATAGTCCCATAAGCTGCACCAGCAACAAATGGAGCATAGAGGCGGTTCTTATTATATCCTAGCTCGGATAATACAGATTTACGACTTGGCAAGGCTAGTCCTTCTTTAGCCCAGGTTTTCATCCCCTGTTTCCCTGTCAAATAAGAAATTAGTTTCCAGGCAGCGTCTTTA
Organism: Oscillatoriales cyanobacterium PMM_0019; assembly: GCA_949127975.1. GTDB lineage: Bacteria > Cyanobacteriota > Cyanobacteriia > Cyanobacteriales > CASBRB01 > CASBRB01. The sequence continues at coordinate 28,499 of CASBRB010000393.1, forward strand.
TGCTTTGTCTGTTTATTCATTACATAAGCAACTGTATAAGCCATTGTTCCTTTCTTCCCGTTAACAGTGGGCACTTCAGCAGTGGCAAAGTCAATATTAGGAAAAGTGTCCTTTAGGAAAGGAATTGCCCAACTGCCTTCGATTACCATTGCAGCTTTGCCCTGCCCAAACATTTCACTACCTGAACTGGCACCTACATCTGAAGGCTGGGCAGAAGTTTTGTCTATTCTATACTGCTCTATGACCAGTTGTAAACCTTTTAAAGCTTCTGGTGTATCAAATGCGCAGTTGCCATTCTTATCTACTAATTTACCTCCATATGCTTTTATCATAAAATACTGGCGGGAAAGGTCTGGGGTAATACCGAAGCCATATTGCTCGATTTTGCCATCATGATTTTTATCGATTGTTAGTTTTTTGGAGTATTTCCTCAGTTCCTCCCAGGTTTTCGGTGGCTGGTTTAGCCCTACCTCTTGGAAAGCTTTTTTGTTGTAAAAAAGCGCCAGGGTAGAAAAATCTTTTGGCAAACCGTAAATTTGATCTTTATACTTGAAAGCATTAAGTAGCGGTGCTTCAAAATCAGCTAGAGAAAAATTTGCTTTAATGTCAGGACTTAGGGGTGATAAAACATCATACTTCATCAATAATGGAGCTTCAAAGGCATCTAAATAAAATACATCAGGAGCAGCGTCACCAATTAACCTGGTTTTGATGACATCCATGTACTGATCGTTGATTACTTCATGTTTTACCTTAATTTTGGGGTTTTCAGCTTCAAATTTCTTAAATACCTGTTCTAGCAGTTGGTTTTCATTGGTGTTACTTTGCCAACCCGCGATCGTTACCGTTGTCACTCCATCTGGATTACGGGAGCTACAGCCGATAATTGTTCCTGCTACTAAAAGTAAAACTACGCAGAAGTAGAGTATGGTTTTCATTTTTTTACAGTAGCCAAGCCTCCAATGGTTCCTTGTCTGGTTCTGCAATTGTTAGAAACCAGATGCACTTCTCCAGTTTCCCCTAGCCCGTTTTCTTTCCACTTATTATTGTGGTTAACAATGCCGATTTCTTAATTTACTTACATTTAATTTTTTCATAATTTCTGAAATTTCCGTAGCTATTGAGTTGAACTTAGGTTTTTTCAATTTGATTAGTTCGTTTTGCGATATTAATGGCATTCGTTCGCATTTCAATCACTTTACCCAGTTCACTCAATAGGTTGGGCTGGCGTACTAGGAGCGCATTGAGCGCATCTTCACCGATCATCATCACCTCCATGTCTTCTACCGCCATGAATGAGACGGGGCTGGGACCTCTATTAAACAGCGACTCTACCCCAAAGACCTCACCCCGCGAGAGCGTCAAAACGTTTAACTCTCCATCAGCATCATCCAGAACTGTCATGAGCGCTGAACCAGCAATGACGATATACAAAGCATGAATGCGCTCGCCCTGGGAAACAATTTGCTCTCCTGCACCGAAATGCTGAATGATTGTCTCCTTTGCTAAATCATCCATTTGACGCTGTTCTTTAGTAATCGGTATGAACGCGGGGATAGAAGAAAAAGATTGCTGCAGTTTTTTCTTAGAATTTTCTACTTTGTTAGTCGGTAGCTCTCCCTGGTCAGAGTAGTGGTAGAATACAAGACCGTTACGACGAGCAGCATACCAGAGGTGAGACATAAATTCACCTCGAATTGACTTAATCGTCTCAAAATCTCTGACATAGAATTCCAATTCATAGGTAATGACTAACCCCTCGAAGGAGAAAGTGGTGCATTTTGGAGGTGGAGTTTTCAAAATTTCTCGGATTGAAATGGCTGTATTCATGAGGACTTGCTTGACTAGATTAGGCGGGTTATCACAGGGGAAACTAAACTTAATTATGGTAGAGAAGATATTATCAGTCCCAGCGTGATTAAAAACCATTTGCTTTCCTATTACCTGGTATGGCAGGATCAGCATTTTGCGCTCCGCTGTCAGCAGACGCATTGTTAGCCAGTTCATATTAATCACCTGACCCTCAATTTCCCCGATCGTCAGCCAATCTCCCACGCTAAACGGACGCTCAAACCCCAGCATGATTCCCGTAAAAATGCTGCTTAGCGGGTCTTTTAAGGCTAAACTAATTGCCAGGAGAACTATGCCTAGGAGTGTCGCTAGTCCTGCTAAGTCCACCTGCCATACACTCGAAAGGACTAGCATCACTCCAACCAAAATACATAAGAAGCGACAAATATCAATTACTACTTTGGGTATTTGGGACTGCCAAGAGCCTTTCTCTGCATGCTTGAATAGGAAAACATCAATTAGGGACAATACAATATTGATCCCTGATATCAAAAACAGCGTTTCCAGAATCTTGAACGGTGCCCCTTCTTGGTCGAGTTTAAAGACATTTCGAGCAAATACCAGCACGATCAAAGTCGGCAGGACGAAATTCTTTACAACTTGAAAAGTTGAAGCAAAAGCATTTTTACTTCGCTTCAACTGCTGAATCACCTCCTCTAACACAACGATCAGCAGTGGGAAACCAAAGCCCAATACGAGCGCCCAAATAAACCAAGGCTCATGCCAGTTTGAGGTATTCATTAAACACGTCCACGTACATAAAGTAGTTATCTATGGCTCACCTAAGCCCTACGTTTGTCTATTTGCTGAGTAGCTTTAGTTGCAATTTCAGCATCAATTGTTTTGCGTTCGCTACTCAGTAGCCAAGCTTCCAGTGCTTCCTTGCCTGGTTCTGAAATTGGTCGAAACGGTTCAAACTCATAGAGGTCAATAAGACGCTCATGGATATTTGCAGAAACTAAAATTCCTCCAGGCGGGGCGGCAGACTTTAACCGATGAGCAGTATTAACGGTATCGCCCCAAAGATCGTAGGTAAATCGACTTTTACCAACAGCACCTGCTATGACAGGGCCTGCGCTGATTCCAACTCGCAGGTCGATTTTCAAACCTCGATCGTAGCTAAAGCGGCGGACTTGCGCTATCATTTCCATCGCACAATCAATTGTTCGTTTGTCGTTGTCTAAGTGAGGTACAGATAAGCCACAGGCTGCCATATAGCCATCGCCCATAGTTTTGATCTTCTCCAGACCGTATTTATCCATTAGGTCATCAAAATTATCCGCTAACTCATCTAGAAAAAACACCATTTTATCAGGACTCATCATTTGGGAGAGTCGCGTGAAGCGATAGATATCGGTAAACATAACCGTGACGCTGGGTATAGAATCGGCAATCACACCCTCTCCTGCCTTAAGGCGTTTAGCAATGTGCATCGGTAAGAGCTTTTCAATCAAAGCTTCACTCTCAGCAGCGCTCTGTTCGCCTTCTTGAATTTGGCGGCGTAAGTTGTACACAGTCTTGTTGAACTCTCTCGCCAGATCGTGATATTCATCCCGCGTTCCCGACGTCACCATCGCACCCTCCTCACCCGCTTCCACTTTATGCGTTGTCGCCATCAGGCGTTCAATGGGCTTGACAAAAAGACGCGCTATCCACATCGCTACTAAGGTAGTCACCACCATGATCAGAGCAGTGGCAATAAGGACGTTTTGTTGAAAGCGGCTGATAGTTGCAAAGGCTTCAGTAACATCCATTTTGGCAGCGATCGCCCATCGCAAATCGGCGAAATCTATCGGAGCATAGGCACCCAACACTTCAACACCCCGGTAGTCTATCCCACGTAGTTCCAACGTCTTGCCCAGTAATGCCCGTTTTATCCCTTCACTTTTAGTGGGCTGAAGAAGAATCGTCGTGTTAAAATCGCGTATTTTCTTGATAATTGCATCAGGAATTCCGTTGTGGCTCAACGTTTGAGCGAACTTGTCCGGGTTTTCAATCAAAAACCGCGAGTCCGATCGCAATAATAAATCCTGTCCTACCAGATCGACTTCTCCTGTTTCCCCTAGCCCGTTTTCTTTCCACTTAGCTTTGTGGTTAATAATTTCGTTTATTCGCTCGGTTGGAAGCTCAAATGCCAACACGCCAACCAACTGCGATTTATCAATTATCGGGGAACAGACAAATGCTGCTGGCTTATTATAGGACATAATATAAGGCTGGAAATCAGCGATTTTGAAGTACGCTGTGCTGTTAGAGCTGCGACAATCTTGAAACACTTTAGCCAGATTACTTTCAGCCGTCGGACCTAGCAACAGGTTAATGCCCTTATCTACATTGTTAGCAAAGGAATAAACGACATTTCCTTCCGGATCGATTAGGTATAAATCTTGGTATCCAAAACGCTCGGCGACCTTGCTAAATTTAGGTTTGTATTTGACGTTGACTGCGCTATACTCACTGCCATCTTTGGGGTTATCCAGCTTAAATTTTTGACCAACTGGATAGGAGTTATTGGCTATGTAGTGATACTGAATGTAGCGAGCGGCTGTAGTTTTTGGCATAAATGCGTCGATAATTGGATCGGCGTCCATCCTTTTCTTAAGACGGGGAATAAATTCCTTACTGTAGAAATGCTCCAGCTTTGCATCATACTCTTTGGGCACGTCTACCGTAGCCAGTTTATCAAATGCTTGCTTGAAATCCTTCATCGCGCTAACCACGATAAAGTCATCGCTAAGTGTTTCAGTCTGGTCAATCAGAAACTTAAAGTATCGATCGAGCTGCTCAACGCTGGTTCCCCGCAAACTGGTTAACTGGTCGAACACTTTTTCCAACAGTATCCCCTCAGCTAATCTAGAGCAAATGTAGCTACTCGCTATCATCGTGCAGAAGCTGACTACCAGCAGTATAGATATCAGCTTAGTCCGAACACTTAGCTGTTCAAGCCGATTTTTTAATTTAGTACGACCGCCTACATTTCCTTCTTTCATGGCTCCTGAAATCTCCGCAGCGCTTGAGGACTTGGACTAATTATACTTTTGTTCAGATTTGCATAGAATTAACTAGCTTTTTGGTAACTTAACACACCGCTCTTAGTTTCTGGTGGTAAACCAAGTAACTCGCGCACACCCTCGTCATAAATCGCGTCTACCTCATTGTTGGCTGCTTCGATTTGGGCTAGATTCATATTAATAGCACCCCTGAGATCTGCACCCCTAAGGTCAGTACCAGCAAGGTTCGCATTTAGCAGGTTCGCTTTTTCCAGTCTGGCATTCGACAAGTCAGCATTCAGCAAATTAGTATTTTCTAGCAAGACATTCCCTAGATCGGCATTAATTAAGCTAGCATTGTCCATTCTGGCACCCGTCAGGTTAGCGTTTTCCAGTATGGCACTCCTTAAGTTAGCATTTTCCAGTCTGGCATTACTTAGGTCGGCATTCTCCAGGTTGGCATTTGTCAACTTGGCATTTATCAACTTGGCACCCACTAAATTGGTATTCTTTAAGTTCGCACCCCTGAGATCGACACCCTCCAACTTGGCATCCGCAAGGTTCGCATTCTCCAGGTTGGCATTCTCTAGTTTTGCATCCCTGAGATCGGCGTTCCTCAAATCGACATTTTCCAGAGCCGCACCTCTGAGATTGGTATTTTCCAGATTGATACCTGCCAAGTCAGCATTACTAAACTCCGCATCACTCAGGTTCAACTTACTCATTAGTTCTGCATCGATCAGGAAACGCGCAATATTGCCTTTGCGTTCTCTGTCTGGTCCTAGCCGTCGCAGTATTGATAATGTCCTTGCCCGGATCACATTTAATGCGACTTCTTGTACCGTATCGTTTTTGGTGAGAATAGACAATTTTTCATCCAGTAATAATTCTGCCAAGCGATCGAAGTAAGACTGTAAAGCTTCTTCGAGTAGATTGGTATTGGCTATTTCTTTGTCTAGTTCTGCTTGCTCTTCAGCCTGTTTTCCTTGCTGTTGCTGAAACCAATATCCCAAGATAGTCAGTGAAAAAGGCACGATTAATGTATTTACCCAATCTAGGAGTGTCGTTCCTTCTTCAGGCTCTTGGGTAGTGATGTGCTTGATAACCGTAACTTTTCCATCTATTTCTATTTTTTCTGTTTTTGTTGATATATCTGGCTCTGAATTCAGTCCAGTCCAGTCCGCCCATACCCACGCTCCGTCTTGAATAGATAAGGGTGTAAAAATTAGAAAAATTGCGGCAAATATAAGAATAGAAACAGCCCCAATCAACAAATTCTTTCTGGTCAACCACGCAATCTTTCTTATTCTGAGTATCCAATCCATACTGTTTATCCCACCATTATATTGACTCCCTACTCAGGCCGCCTGACTCCTGACTCCTGTTCATTCATGCACTCACTTTGATACTAGAGTGAAGGAGTTTAAATAACCGCTAATGCTTTTGGATAAGTTTTTTTCTTTTTCTTTGGTCATCTCTACTCCTACTATATACAATCGTTGGTTTACTAAATACATCCGGACTTTTACAATCTTATTTTCATGTTCGACCGCTACTTCTTTACCAGGATAACCTTTTAGTGTTACCCGGCGCTGGTTCAGTAAATTCCCCTTAGTCCCTTTGACAAACCCGTCGGCAAACATATCCAGCAGTTGGATAGCTTGTTCTTTTTGAAGGGTTTTAAACGGAAAGTCATGGTACACAACCAGGTAACCTACAGTTCCTTGATATTGTGTAATTGCGTACCCTCTAACATCATTTTCTTGTGCATTAGCATTCAGTTTGAGGCTAAAATTATTAGGTTTTCCTGGCATTAAGACACTAAAGCCCCCCTCAACGGATGTGAATTTCCTCCATAGCGTCTGCTGTGGCTGCACAGCCTCAACAGCCTGAGTCGGCTGGAATACTGGATATCCGCTCAGTACCAGAGTGGCTATTACCGATGGTAACAAAACTCTAAGTTTCATCTGTTTTTTGACTTCTACTGCTAGGGGGATTTCTACAATTTAGCAGCACCAATGGCGGCTCCAATCAACCCTACGTGCTGATTCAGCACCACATGCACTGGCACTTTTGCTAGTAACGAACTTACTCGCCCCTTTTCGCTAAAGGCATGGAGGAAACTCCCCTCCTGAAGCAGTGGCAGATTTTTAGCCGCGATCCCACCAGCAATGTAAAGACCGCCGTAAGGTAAGAGTTTGAGTGCTAAGTTACCAGCTTCAACTCCGTAGGCTTCGATGAAGATTGCCATCGCCTGCATTGATATGCGATCGCGTTTTTCTAGAGCCGCTTGTGCGATTACTACTGCTGGTTCGACTGTCTTCTCACTTTGTCCTACTTCTTGCTCCCACATCTTCACGGCTTGCGCCACATCTGGGGATTCTTTGGCAAACTGCCGATCTCTGAGAAACTGGTAAATAGATACAATGCCTCGCCCTGATACCACGCGCTCGACGGAGACTCGCCCGATATTATGCTTGTCTCGCAAATATTTCAATAGTTGAAATTCCAACTCGGAGCGGGGGGCAAAGTCAGCATGTCCGCCTTCACTAGGAAAGACTTGATAGCTATCTCCCAGTTGGATTAAAAATCCTTCTCCTAAACCAGTACCCGCCCCTATCACCCCAATGGGAGCGTCTGGATGAGGCTTTCCTGGTTGTAAGGTGTACAAGTCAGACTCTGATAAACCCAGCACCCCATAACCAACGGCGGCAAAATCGTTGATTAAGGTGATATTGGTTATTCCCAGTTGTTCTTGCAGACGTTTAGCATCCAGGGACCATCCGAGATTGGATAATACAGAAGTATTATCAATTACTGGCCCGGCGATCGCCAAACAAGCCTTTTCCGGTACTAAAGTTTTGCCCAGTTGTTCGGCTGCTGCCCCCAAAAACTGTAGTACGATCGGCCCCAAATCAGGGTAGTCTCGGCTGGGATAAAGTCCTTCATATAGGGTTGATAATCGTCCCCCATCTGACGCTTCCACCAGCCTTAGTATGGTTTTGGTGCCGCCAACATCTCCCGCTAGTAGTAATTTCATGCCTATCTATTAAATCGGATTACCTTTTCTGTTTGGCTCAAATGGGATATATCCCCGTTCAACTCCATTAACCATTCTTGACTATGACATACCAATTTAATCAAGCAACACAAGGCAGCGTTAATTTTTGGCTCGGTAGTTACACCTAGCAGTCCCATTGTACCACCTAAGACTGATGCGCCGTGCCCCACCAGTAGGATATCATATTCAAACTCAGCCGCCAAGCGTTTGGCTGTACGACCAGCTCGTTCTAGTACCACCTGGGCGGTTGTTTCTGGATACTCAGGCACAATGCGAGAACTATAGCTTAAATCAATCCTAGGAAAGCGTTCAGCTAAAGCTGCGGTCGGCATTTTTTCGGGCATTGCTGGCATCCAAGCAGGATTGAGCCACTCACTCAATCCTGCTTCAATTTTGATGGGCAAATCCAAGGTTGTGGCTATTTGATTTGCTGTTTCCACCGTTCGCAAAAAAGGCGAAGCAAAAATATGGGCGATATTTTCCCCCACCAGGCGTTGCCCTAGTTGCTGTGCTTGGACAATACCATCCTTTGACAGCGGTGGATCGTAGGGGCGCTCTGCCGTGTTGAACCATTCCGGGTTAACGAAGTCTAAGCGGTTTCCATGTCTTGCTATCCAGACGGTTTGAGGCATTTGCTCGATCGGTTTAAAGGTATCAGGGTACAAATTTTCTGAATTTGTTGTATAAAATGCATTCTTCCAATGTTATTGTGGGTACTCTCATAGTAGGCAGGATCGGGAACTTCCTGCAGCCAAAACGATAATTGTATCTTAAGGAGCAGTTCTACCTCGGTCGATGTGTTACAATATTTAACATAATTATGTCTGTAGCCAGAAATTTTATGACAACAGCGAGGGGACTAATGGCAAAGTGTTTGTCACCCTAATGGTAGCCCACAAGCAAGGATAACGTAGGGCGATCGCCTGCAATCGTCCCAAACATGCCACTGAGCGAACCGATTGATTGGAAAATCGGCTGCTCTGCCAACATCTTCCACGACCTTAACACTATTAGCCAGCGCCATGAAAACTGCTCCAACTTCAACTGACACCGTTCGCGCTTACTTGCGAGAAATTGGCCGTGTACCACTGCTGACTCATGAGCAAGAAATCCTTTATGGTAAGCAGGTGCAGCGCTTAACCGGCTTACAAGAAGTGAAAAAATCCCTTGAGCAGGAACTAGGGTATCAGCCACCCCTATCCCAGTGGGCAAAAGCTTGTGGGCTAGAAGAGCCCCAACTGCAAGAAACTATAGCTGTCGGTGAAGCAGCTAAGCGCAAAATGGTGGAAGCCAACTTGCGACTGGTAGTTTCAGTTGCTAAAAAGTATATTAAGCGCAACCTTGACCTGTTGGACTTAATCCAGGAAGGCACCATCGGGATGCAGCGAGGCGTCGAAAAATTCGATCCCACCAAAGGTTATAGGTTTTCTACCTACGCCTATTGGTGGATACGACAGGCTATTACCCGCGCCATTGCCGAAAAAGCACGTACAATCCGCCTACCTATCCATATTACCGAAAAACTTAACAAAATTAAAAAGGCTCAGCGTTACTTGGCTCAAAGGTTAGGACGACCTGCTACTATTTCAGAACTGGCACGAGAACTGGAATTGACAGATAAACAAGTTCGGGATTATCTGGAACGGGCGCGTCAGCCTTTATCTTTAGATCTGCGCGTTGGCGATAACCAGGATACCGAACTGGGAGATTTATTAGAAGACACCGGTCCTTCCCCTGAAGATTTCGTCACCCAATCATCTTTACAGCTAGATTTGGAAAAATTGATGGCCGATTTAACGCCTCAGCAACGCGAGGTAGTGTCCCTGCGGTTTGGTTTGGCGGATGGCAAACCCATGACTCTTGCTAAAATTGGGCATCTCCTCAACATCAGCCGCGAACGAGTGCGGCAAATAGAACGGGAATCCCTCGCCAAACTGCGTAAGCGCAAAGCTGACGTGGGCGAATATGTAGCCAGCTAATTATCCAACATCCCCCCTGAAGGAGGATGGTTTATTAGACTAAAAAATTATTCTAATAAACCGCTCCCCTTCAGGTAAGGGGCTAGATTAGAACTCAGGACTGAGGTTTAATGTTTGAGGTCTGAGGGATAATTTAGATAAGCTCATTTTTCTTTGGTAGTTCATAAATCCGTCGTTGCTCGTTCGGTTCTGCCCACTTGGTTACAAAATTTAATTTGTTACATTTATTTTATAGAAACGAGTAGATCCCGTTGAAGTCGATCGCAGGTAGATAAGACAAACCGCTCCTATCTCGCCCTGAATATAGGACAAACCGATATCTAGGAGATACAAAGGTGAACAATACATCCTCAAACTCGTCAGAGTTTTTTAACGGCGACGCCGAATCCGGTAATTTGCTGTGGCAATACGTCCAATCAATGACCCCAGAGACAATTTCTCAATTATCCAAGCCGAATTCTACTGAAGTGTTTCAGGTGATGGAACGCAATATTGTAGGATTGCTGGGCAACTTGCCTTCCGAGCATTTTGGGATCACAGTTGCTACCAGTCGGGAAAATTTAGGGCGTCTTTTGGCATCAGCCATGATTAGTGGTTACTTCCTGCGTAATGCTGAACAACGCATGAATTTTGAAAGATCTTTGCAACGGGCTGAACCCCATCCTTCAGATGCTAGCTAAGTAAATAGACATCACAATAGTTAAAGCAGCAAGTGAGGTTTTGCCGTTGTGGCAAAGTAAGACCCCGACAGATGAGAAATTACGTCTGGCGGATTCTACTATTTGGAGATGGTGATGGGTGAAGGTTCTTCCCGGTTAGCCCATAAATTAATCGGCGTCGCCGTCATCTGGAATCAGCATGGAGAAATTTTGATTGACAAGCGGCGTCCTGAAGGTTTAATGGGGGGACTGTGGGAATTTCCAGGTGGCAAATTAGAGTCTGGTGAAACTGTTGAAGAGTGTATTAAACGAGAAATTCTAGAGGAGTTGGGAATTGAAATTGTAGTGGGCGCGAGATTGACTACCATCGACTACACCTATACCCACTACCG
>CASBRB010000394.1 GCA_949127975.1 Oscillatoriales cyanobacterium PMM_0019
CCACACCGATCCCATCCCGAACTCGGAGGTGAAACGCTGCTGCGGCGAAGATACTTTGGGGGTTGCCCCACGGGAAAATAGCTCGGTGCCAGGAGCAATATTCCGCAAAAGCCCCTTTCTATTTGAGAGGGGTTTTTTGCTTTGAGGACTGTTATAATAAGCTTAATCGACCGGACATGATGTCAAGCCATGCCTCCCTCAACCTTCATGACCAGGGCTTACGAAGAACTCATCGCGGCGGGAACCACACCCGAAAGGCTGATCGATTTTCAGCCCTCGGAGGTTGTCAAAGAGCGAGTCGCCGACCTGATTTTTCGAGAAAAGACGGGCGAACTCTCAACCGATGAAAAAGCAGAGCTTGACCATTACCTTATGCTCGAACATATAATGCGACTTGCCAAGGCACGGGCATACCAGTACATCCCCACATCCTAGAGGCTCTGTTGATGGAGCGCCCATATATCACCTTCTTAAAACCCTAACAAACCCTAACAAAAGCTGATAAGCTTGCTAGTTTTCGGGGCTTCGCGTACTCCGATAAGCTGATCGTGCTTGCTTGGGTACTCTTAAGGAAGCGGATTCCTCCATCTTACGCTGCCTACTAGGATTACTCTTTTCGGTCAACGCAGACCTAACCTCTGGGAATTTCCTCCAAGTAAACACTCCCTAGCATTGCCTCCAGACCAATCAGCGCTTAACTCAATCCTCCGGTCTCGTTAAGCTCATGGATAACCCTAAAGATAACGTAATCGCAAGCAACTTGTCAATATTTATCAACGCTTGTCAGACGCAAATATAGCAGTCAAGAACTACGCCGACTGATCGCCACCCTCATCGAGAAAGACTGTATGATACTATTAGTATGGAAAACAGTCAAAAAATAAATTTAGGGTCAGATAGTTACCAACTCGGCTCCTCAGAATGGTCGAGGATTCCTCAAGCACCGGAGGGATTCAAATCTGGCTTTGTCGGCATCATCGGACGCCCCAATGTCGGTAAATCCACGCTGATGAATCAGATGGTGGGGCAAAAAATTGCCATCACTTCGCCAGTAGCTCAAACCACCCGCAATCGTTTGCAGGGCATCCTGACGACTCCAGAAGCACAACTAATTTTTGTGGATACTCCTGGGATTCACAAACCTCACCACAAACTCGGTGAGGTACTGGTGCAAAATGCCAAAATTGCTATTGAGTCGGTGGATTTGTTACTGTTTTTGGTGGATGGCTCAGTGGAAGCTGGAGGGGGCGATCGCTTTATTGTCGAACTCCTCAACCACACCCAAACCCCTATCATCTTGGGTTTAAACAAAATCGACCAAACCACCTCCCCTTCTCAAAGGGAAATGATCGATCGAAGTTATGCCCAGTTGGTTGCACAACACAACTGGCAAATGATAGAATTATCTGCACTCACAGGCGTTGGGCTGGAATCGCTACAACAGATATTAATCTCACAGCTTGAACCTGGTCCATACTATTATTCCCCCGATGCAGTCACCGCTCAGCCGGAACGCTTTATCATGGGCGAACTAATCCGGGAGCAAATTTTGCTGTTGACTCGCGAAGAAGTTCCCCACTCGGTAGCCGTCACCATTGACAAAGTTGAGGAAGAACCGAAAATTACCCGCGTTCTCGCTACCATCCACGTTGAGCGGGATTCCCAAAAAGGGATTTTAATTGGCAAAGGCGGTAGTATGTTGAAAGCTCTAGGTAGTGCTGCCCGCGAACAAATGCAGAAGTTAATTGCTGGGAAAGTTTATCTAGAGCTATTTGTTAAAGTGCAACCCAAGTGGCGACAATCCCGCCTCCTCTTGGCAGATTTAGGCTATCGGGTTGAGAATTGAATACGCCAATCACACTAAGTACGGTAGACCGGAAAACTCAACTCTCTCCCGATGATAATGTTGGGTTTCGCTATCGCTCAACCCAACCTACAATAACTACAATAACTCGTAACTGCTTAGGAGTATTTGTAGTATTTGTAGGTTGGGTTGAGGAACGAAACCCAACAGGGCAACCACAGGGGGATTGCCCCTACATGAAAACCTTGGGTTTAGTCAGTCCTTAAAAAATAAGGACTAAAGTCCTCACTACGAACAAAATTCATTGCATTTGCCCTAGCACTTGCCGAATTAATTCTGCTTGCACTGTATCAATTATAGTTACTGAACCAATCTGGGTAGGTAGCACAAAACGCACCTTACCCTCCTGAACCTTTTTATCATTTTGTAGGGCATCCACGATCGCTTCAATATCTATACCACTTGGCAACTTAATCGATAACCCAGCTTTGCCAATCAAAGCATCCTGCCGTTGGGCAGCTTCTTTCTCCCATAACTGCATCTCAACGGCAATCTTACCCGCAGCTACCATCCCAATAGCCACAGCTTCACCATGATTAACTGAGCGATAACCCGTCAAGCTTTCCACAGCATGACCGATCGTGTGACCATAGTTAAGGATAGCTCGCAGTCCAGCTTCTTTTTCGTCTTTACTTACCACATCAGCTTTCGCTTGGCAAGATCTGTTGAGGATTTCTTGCAATAATCCTTCATTTAAATAGCGCATTTGATCTAGGCGTAAGACTTGCTCCAACTGGGCAAATAACTCCGCATCCCAGATGATGCCGTACTTAATCACCTCTGCCATTCCCGCACGAAACTCCCGCGCTGGTAAAGTTTTTAAAACATCCGGATCGATTAACACCAGTCGCGGCTGATAAAACGCGCCAATCAAATTTTTACCTTGGGGATGATTCACCCCGGTTTTACCACCAATCGCTGCATCCACCATCGCTAGCAGACTTGTCGGCACTTGGACAAAGTTAATCCCCCGCAGCCAGGTAGCAGCAGCAAAGCCTGTGATATCTCCAACCACTCCACCCCCCAATGCCACCAGGGTTGAGGAGCGCTCTAGGCGGTTTTCTAGGGCGGCATTGTAGATTTTTTGTACTGAACCGAGGGTTTTGTACTGTTCGCCTGCTAGGAGGGTGCAGCTAAATACTTCAAAGCCAGCAGAGTTGAGAGCTGAAATTGCCTGCTCTCCGTAGTGCCGAAAAATTGCCGGGTTAGACACCACCATGACTTTCTTGCCCAGATGCACGCCAGCACACTCTGCGCCCAACCGTTCTAAACTGCCAGCAGCTAGAGCAATATTATAAGACTGCTGTGGTAACTCCACACGAATTACAGATTGCATGACAAAACCAAATAAACAAATGCCTGTAACCGCTGTATTCTAGCTCAGAGGATGTTTTAATGTTGGCAGGATAGTTTTAGCGGAGATTGAGTAAATGACTGCAGCAGGAATAATTGCTTACTTCTTATTGTTAGGTGTTGCCTCTGGTGTCGCTTTGGGGCTGTTTTTCGGTCTGAAATCCGCCAAGTTAATCTAACACCACTTGGTTCCCCCCTTGTTTAGGGTGCGTTAAAGGGATAACGCACCCTAAAATTTTGGGTGGGCTATAGTGCTTTATGGTACTCAAGGTTTTTTGACAATACTAACTAAATTGATGAGTATTATGAGATATAGTTGGGATGAAGATAAAAACCGCCGCAACATCGAACGGCACGGAATCTCCTTCGACGATGCCAAGCGGATCTTCGACAAGCCAACCTTGGAGCGGGAAGACGACCGTTTCGACTATGGCGAAACCCGTATCTATGCCATCGGTCTGGTAAACAGCCTTGAGATTACGGTGATTTACACCGACAGAAACAATGAGAGATCTTACCGCGTATTAATTTGTCAAAAACCTCTGGTTCGGAGGGGTTAGCTTGTGGAGTGGGTGCTGCCGACAGTCCACTGTGAAGCAGGAAGTAAACAGTATTGTTCAGCAATGTCTAGCAATGTGTAAGTTTTATAGAACAGACGCCTTATTTCAGCATGGAGGGCAGAACCCCATGAACGACGAGCCTACTGGCAAAGCATCGACGAATGAATCGACGACAGATTGGGAGCGTCTGCGCCGCATGAGTGATGTGGATATTCACGCCGCTGTAGCATCTGATCCCGATATTATTCCCACGGATGAAGATTTTTGGGGAAACGCCAAAGTAGTTCTGCCACAAGCCATAAATACTGCAAACTGATACATCAAAAGGATGGATATAGCTATGCCAATTAAATTGGCGGTTTCGGGGGTGTCGAACCCCGCTCAACCACCGATACTATCCCTCTCACCGCTAAACGCGAAGCGCAATCTAGCGGGAGGCTCTCAGAGGAATTAGATGAAACCATATCTCGCCGCCGCTATTCAGATGACCTCAGTGCCTGACTTGCAAAAAAACTTGGTACAGGCTGAAGAACTAATCGAACTTGCCAAAAGGCAGGGTGCTGAGTTGGTAGGTTTGCCAGAAAATTTTTCCTACCTCGGAGCAGAAGAGGAAAAGATAGCCCAAGCACCGGCTATAGCCCAAGCAAGTGTCAAATTTCTCAAAACAATGGCTCAGCGATTCCAAATCACTATTCTAGGCGGCGGTTTCCCAGTACCAGTAGGGGAAGGTAAAGTTTACAACACCGCCCTACTCGTCGATCCCAGTGGCACAGAAATCGCACGCTACGAAAAGGTGCATCTATTTGACGTTAATGTGCCGGATGGCAACACATATCGAGAATCTAGCACCGTGATGGCGGGTATAGTATTGCCACCAGTTTATGCTTCAAAAGATCTAGGCACTCTTGGGCTGTCTGTATGTTATGATGTCCGCTTTCCGGAACTTTATCGGCACTTAGCTCTTAAGGGAGCAGATATCCTGTTTGTCCCTGCTGCCTTTACCGCTTACACTGGTAAAGACCACTGGCAAATCCTCCTCCAAGCTAGAGCGATCGAAAATACCTGCTATGTAATCGCCCCAGCTCAAACAGGACAACACTATACCCTGCGTCACACCCACGGTCATGGGATGATTATTGACCCTTGGGGCTTAATTTTAGCCGATGCAGGTGATACACCAGGGGTGGCGATCGCAGAAATTAACCCGGTTCGCCTAGAACAAGTCCGTCGCCAGATGCCCTCTTTGCAACACCGCGTTTTTGTTTGATGTTGACGGTTGATTATGCTTTCCGCAGATACACGCAGATGATATATCCGCGTTCATCAGCGTTGATCAGCGTTCGCAACAATCAGCCGTCAATCGTCAACAATCTCTTCTATAATTTCAACATAATGCTGGGCGCAGGCTTTTAAAGAGAGGTTTTCTAAAATGTAATCCCTGGGCGCAAATTGCTGACGATTTAGTTTATCTAGAAACTCCTCCAGTTTAGTTGGAAATTCGCTGATATCTTTGAACTTAACACCACAGCGCGAGTCCCAGTAAGGAACAGATGTGGCCGGGATGTGGGGCATTCCCCAAATAAATCGGTTGGGATCTAAACACTCCCCCCCATCCCAAGCCAGGATGGGTACACCGCTAGACAGGCATTCTTGGTAAGCAAGCCCTTGGCTCTCATGCTCGCACAAAAAAATCATGGCTCGACAACGACCTAGGGCTGCTTGATAATTCTGGGGTTGGTAGGTACCATAGCGCAATTCCTCAAAATTCAGTCTGAGTTTACTCAGCAGTTGGCGAATTGGAGTTAGTAGTTCTGCCTCGTAGTACTCGTAATTCCAACGTATTTTGTTGTAAATTAGGAAATCAACCGATTTGCTAGGCTCTAGTTTAGGTTGCCAGAAATCGGTGTCGATGCCAACAGGCCAAATGGTACAACGATCGCCAAAGTAGGGCTTGTAGACTTCATTTGCCCAGTGAGAGTGCTGAAGGTATTTCACTACGGGATAATCTTGACACAGGGTAGGCCATTCGCTGGGATGAGTCATTAAACCAATGCCAGCAACTATAGGGTTAGGACGATCATAACCATTAAGGCAAGAGAGTCCTCGTCCGAGTATGCCCACGCGATCGCTCTTTTTCAACTGACTAAATGGTAAATTGACCTCATATTTGAAATTCAGCCGATCTAAACCCAAGCAGAGATTAATAAACACCTTATCCACCCCACCAGGACGAGGGGAACCCCGAACCAGGCGACGGATAAGCGGACGCACATAACGGTCTCCAGGCACCCAGCGATCGCGCTCAGGTTCAGGGATATAGTATAGACACAAACGGCTCATTGAAGGAAGTCAATAATTTTTTTAATAGTCTGAGGAATTGTATGTTCTGTCAAAGCTCGTTTCTGAGCTTGACAGCGCATTAATTGGCGTTTTTCGGGATTCGCCTCTAACTCCCTAATCTTTTCTACCATCTCTTCTGCTGTGTGATAAATTTCAATCTCTTTACCCAACTCGTAAAGTCGATCTAAACCTTCCGTCCATTCAGTTAAGTAACAAGCTCCCATCATCGGCGCTTCTAAATCCCGCAATCGAGAATAGGTATCTGGTTTATAAAATGGATATCGATAACTAGGATAGCGGTTAATGCCCAGCAGCACCTTACTTTGTTGAGTAACATTTACATACTCTGTATCTGTGACAAACTCCTTGCGGGCATAGCCATTAAAAGTATTTTCTGGAATTCTGGGCACAAATTTGGCTTGACTCTTCCTCACCAATCCCTGTAGACCATTTTTTTTCACAAAGTCTATCTGATTAACCACAGTATTCCATAAGCTTTGGTTCGGCAATGCCTGAGGTGGTGTAGTTGATTGACTTTGATGCCATCCTGCGCCTCGGATTTCAATAGATGCACCGAGTTTTAAAGCTTGAGCTAACAAAGCTTCACGTTGCACATCTCGCGAACCGATAAAACTAACACCATAATTTTCTGGATGTTCCCACGTCCTTTGCTGAGGCGGAACCCAGACAGGCATCGGAGCATAAATATAATTTAATTTTGCCTGTTGGTATTGCTTGATGGCTTTGAATTCTGGTACCCAGTGTAAGTTAAAACAGTAAAACTCTTGAGGAACCCGGATAAATTCTCGCACGTTATCGCAGAAGAAGTTTACACAGGGAATTCCCAAGGCTTGAATTTCTCCCACAGCACTCTTGTCAACCTGTTTGGGAAACAAGTAACTAAGGAACATGTCAATTGGTTGTCGCTGATGTTTTTGTTTTATATCAGAGATAGTGCGGCTCCAGGCGTTAGAGCGCCAAGAGTTCAAGCTCTCTACCTCAGAATACACTAAACCCTCAGCCCAATCAACTCCCTCTGCTTCTACCCACTCATGATTTGCTTCTGCAATTCCATTTTTGAAATAGGTTTCCCAAAACTGGTAGGCAGGCACGGGATGCTGACATTTAGATTGCTGGCAACTCAGAAAAATTCTCATTATCACCTAAAAAAGTTCGGGAGTGTGGAAGCCTCCGCGTTTTAACCGGGAGGAAACAGGACATGTCTGAATTTATTCGCCTACAATATAACATGAAATGAAGCTCTCCCGTACATGGAGTGATAAAAAATATTATCTATAGTTGGGACTCCTTTGAAGATAAGCGTTGTAGGTTGGGTTGAGGTACGAAACCAAACATTAAGGTTTGAAAGCCTTGATTTTCCATCTGTTCAAGCTCTCAGACAATTGATTAATAAAATTTATCGCACTAAGTACGGGAGAGCCGATAGTTTGAACATAAACATTTAAATTAAGCGTTTGTAGGCTGATTGGTTGGTATCCTATTAGCCCGGAAATCAATTTCCGGGCTAATAGCTAAAGTCCATTAAAATAGACTGAACTTCGTACCGCGCTACGGGCTTATCCCAATTTCATCAGGACTTACGCAGGCTGGCATATATAGGGCAACCACAGGGGATTGCCCCTACGAATCGCTATATGTAGAGGCAGTGCGTAAGTCCTGTTCATTAAATAATGCTACATTTAATTAGGATTACTTTTTTGTCAACTCAAGGTAAGGATAAATGCTATTATGTCGCGTATAAGCGTTTGCACCCCAGAGAGCTGATAAGAATGATTAGTCCTCTTTCAGAGGACTTGAGCTATTAGCCAGGGGTTAAAACCCCTGGCGGGCTGTCGGACAAATTTCACCCCGATTATCAGCAAAACTAGAACGAACAATTCTCTGAATCTGCTTTGCTAATTTCCAACCCAGAACCAGAGCGGTAAGTTGAAAAATAGCACCTCCAGAGGGTTTGAGATTTGAACCACCGAGTAACTTCACTTGAGTTTCTAACTGTTGCACCAACTCTGGTGCGTCAGGGTAAACTGCGTAAATTAGGCGTAGCAAAGATGTAGCGCAGGCGTGGCGGGTGCGAGGACTATCTTCTTTGGCAAGCAAATGCTGAGTACATAGTTCCAGGATATGAAAGGCTGATTCCCAACCAGCTCTAGATTTAGTAGAGCTTAAGCTGCTGGTATTCCCAGAGCGATAATAACTTTTCGCCCCATAACAAAATTTTACACCCAGGCTTGCCAACACTACTCGGCAAAAGTATTCTGCATCGTCATTGGGAGCGCGGGTTTCGTTCCAAAAACCAACGCGGTGAGCTAGAGCCCTAGGAATCAGCCAAGCAGCAGGATGCATCATGCCGCCCCCCTCCCAAGAACAAATCAGCCAATCAACGGGTGGCATATCATGCCAAACAGGTTCTGGGGTAAATTTTGCCTCTGCTGGAGCTTGGTAAAACCTCGCCCATTCTCCCGCAGCAACAAATTGAGAATTTCCATCCTGCAAAAGTTGGATTTGACGCTCTATTTTATCAGGTGCTAGCAGATCGTCGGCATCCAAGTACTGAAGAAAATCCCCTTCAGCTTGAGATAATGCCCGATTTCTAGCTGCGCCAGCTCCTTTGTTTTGCTGAGGGATGACTTTAACACCCCGTGACTCAAACTGCTTGGCAACTTCTAAACTGTTATCCGTCGAGCCGTCATCTACTAGAATAATTTCTTTATTCTGCCAAGTCTGGGCTAAAGCAGATTCTAATGTTTCAGCTAGCCATTGCCCAGCGTTGTAGCAAGGAATAAGAATAGATACCAAAGGATTCATAATTAACGCAGATGTGGTTTAAATATTCGGATCAAAAATTCCCGCACCCGGATTGCTAGATAAGGATTGCAGCGACAAAGAAGTGTAAAGACTAAACTAGCCTTTGTTGGAACTGTGTTGTTGAGTAGCAGAGCAAGGGTTACACAAGCATCCGCATTTTCCCAATCACCATAAGAAGCTGAAATGCCAGCAAGTGGCCATAGTCTACTACAAATTTCAGCATTATAACGACCTGTAAGTTCTTCGGCAGCTTTCCGTAAGACGTGGAACGTGGCGCGGGCGGCTCCAGGAAAATTGCTGGTGGTCATTGAATTAGGTCGGATATAGTTAATCACAGTTACGGTAGGATCGGCCGCGAAGGTTAACCCTGCCCGT
This sequence comes from Oscillatoriales cyanobacterium PMM_0019, assembly GCA_949127975.1. Lineage (GTDB taxonomy): Bacteria > Cyanobacteriota > Cyanobacteriia > Cyanobacteriales > CASBRB01 > CASBRB01. The sequence continues at coordinate 9,319 of CASBRB010000394.1, forward strand.
GCTAGTCGCCCGTGGGTTGCTTGATCTTCACTTTGTAATACTAGAGGATCTGTATCCCATCCGCCTGCACCCAGGAAAGGCTCGCGTCGATAAAGCCCGCAAAAGGGATTAATTTGTTCTTGAATTGTATAAGCGATCGCATCCCGTCTTAGTTCTGCATCATTGAAAACACGTAACCCTAACTTTGCATCTGTCTCGTGATCTCTGGACTCGTAATTAAAAAATACCACATCGGGAGGATTTTCTAGTTTCATCCATTTATGTGCTGTTTCCACAAAATTTGGATACAGCGCATCGTCAGCATCGTGAAAATGAATCCACTCGCAAGCAGTTTTTGCAGCTAGTGCATTTTTCCCATAGGAGCAGCCGCGATTAACATCACCGCTAACTACTTTGGCTCCAAAAGAAGCAGCCACCAACCCAGTATCATCGGTACTGCAATCGTCATAAACCCAAATTTCATCAAACGGGATGGTTTGTGCTAGAGCTGTTTTGAGTAGTCGTGGGAGAAAGCCAGCTGCATTATAAGCTGGTATACAGAGAGCTAAGGATGTTTTCTTAGGTAAAGTCATAAGTAAGTTTTCAAGTACCTAGTAGTATTTTACGCCAAAGTCCCCAATAGGCTCTAGAAATCACAATCCAAGGTGTAGCCATTAACAACTGTACTGCTGTTGTCAATAACTCAAACCGATTTTTTCCAGGTTGATCTCGCGTACTTAAAAAACCTGCTTTTTTTACCATTAGCCTAAACCACTTTGCTGAACCGACGCGATGATGTTCTTGAAGCATGATAAAATATTCTTCGTAGATGCGTTGAAAATTGGCAATAGTTTTGCTGAGTTCGTGAATGCGAAAATGTATCAGTTTTACTGGCTGATAGATTGGTTGACACGCATCGGCGTATAGCACCATGAATTCCGTATCAAATATGTTATGGAAATCTTCTCGAAAACCTCCTAGCTCTTTGCTGAGTTTTACTGAAAGAACGCTGGCTTCTGGCTTGTAATAAAAATCTCGATTAAACTCGGCTTTAGGATCTAAAATTATGGATTTTGAAATATTAAAAGATATGCGATCGTAAGATATATTGCCATCATCTGTAGATTCATGTACCCCACCATAGAACGTATCATAATCGCCAGATTTTAAAATCAAGGCAACTTGCTGTAAAACATTGGGAAAATAACGATCGTCGCTATTTATCCATTGCCAAAACGAACCCGTGATTATAGATAAGCCTTTGTTGATGGCGTGAGCTTGTCCGCGATCTCGATCGCTCACCCAAAAACTCAGCCATTTTTCATACTTTTTGATTATTTCTACTGCTTCATCTTGACTGCCACCATCTAGAATGATATACTCTAAGTTGGGATAATTCTGTAGCAGGACTGAACGAATCGTTTCTTCAATAAACCGCCCTTGATTGTAACTAGGTGTAATAATACTAAACTTAGTCCAATCTTCTGTATTTTTGTAAATGGCAGGATTAGTTTCTTCTGTCCAGGGCCACCCAGTAAAACCGGGTGGTGGTGGCGGAAGTTCTGCAAGAAGACCTGTACTAAAGCAGGGAACCGTTGGTAGAGGTATCTCCAGTCCCTTCGCTACAAATTCTTTTCGGTATTCTAATAAGTTTGGTAATTGACGATTAAATTTGCGTGGGTTGGTAAACATTTTCTTTTGCCAGAGTAACCTTTCTTCTCGTTCCCAGGCTCTGCCTGGGAACGAAGGCTTGGAGCCAGAGCCTCCAATCTTCTCGTTCCATCGCTAACCTGAGAACGAGAAAGAACACCGATTCAGGGCGGTGGAGGCAGAGCCTCCTTTCCAGCATTCCCAGGCAGAGCCTGGGAACGAGAAAACACGAGGAACGAGAAATAAATGTCGCTGTGCCGACTAAGCCAACAACTGTTTATATAAGTCCATGTATCGCCTAGCCTGTAGTTCTAGGGGATACTCCTTAAGAGCGATCGCGCGACATTGTTGCCCCATGCGTTCCCGTAAATTATCATCTTCCAATAATTGCATAATACCGTTACAGAAATCTGTAACATTCTCAGGTTCAGCTAAATAACCTGTAATGCCTGGACGCACTACATCAGGAACACCACCCACTTTGAAGGAAACCAATGGCGTACCACAGGTGATACTTTCTTGCAAGACTAATCCAAAAGCGTCGGCACGGGTAGGGAAAATAAACAAGTCAGCCGCAGAATAAGCAATGGATTTGATGCGATCGCCACCAATATAGCCAAGATCCAGGTGATCCATCCCCACGGCTTCAGAAATTGCTTCACCGCCATAACCCATAGTTAGCAGCACAGTTTCAGCTTTCAAAGATGTCGGTAAGCTAGAAAGAGCCAAGATTAGTAAATCTCCACCTTTGCGCGGATCTGTCACACCTTCGGCTCCAAACATGAGAACCTTTTTGCCTGTCGGTATGCCCAGCAGGGAGCGACACTGTTCGGGATCGAGGGGCTGATAAGCTTGCGTATCGATGCCGTAAGGAATATGATGAATCGGAAAGCGGTTAAGCATACTTTGTCTGGCTTCCTGGGCTAGCCAGGTGCTGTCAGCCACGATAGTTAGGTTGGAGCGACTATAAACCCAGTTTTTCAGTTTCCACTCTAGCTTGGTACTATCTCTCTCTATGCCTGGGTAAATATTTGGGTAAGGACATTTGCCACAGCCGATTTTCCAACGCTCGCAGTCATAGCTGTAGGCACAGTGCCCGGTAAAGCTCCACATATCGTGGAGAGTCAACACCGCTGGCTTAGTTTCAGTTAAAGTCGGAATTGCTAGGTAATTAAAATAGTCGTAATGCAGGTTGTGAAAGTTAAGGATATCTGCATCTTTGTAGAATTGGTGCTGGGGAATATCAAAAGTGCTGATGACGTGGATACAGTTCAAGCCAATCCGTTTAGTTAATCTAAAAATTTGAGATTCAATCCGGTATTTGCGGGCAATAGTAGCTACGCGCGGGCTTCCGCTTTGGGCTTTGCTCACTAATAATTTTGATTCAATTCCCTCAGCCAGTAAACCTTCATGGAGCCGATACGCAGCGATCGCAGCTCCCCCAGTGATATCAGACCGATTAATGTGCAGTATATTCATTATTTTTTTAGCAACAATTCTAATTCTGAAACGAACGCAGCGATCGGATCGATCGGTATTACTTCCCGTACCCTAATTGCAGCATTCTGCCCCATCTTATACCAATTATCTCTTTTTTGCCAAGCTCTCTCTAACGCATCATCCAGACATTCTACTTTGGGTGCTGTCGCTATAAAACCACTGACATTATCCTCTATAATTTCACTATTACCGCCTATATCCGTGACTATCCCAGGTCTGGCACACAACATTGCTTCAACTAGAGCGATCGGCAAACCTTCATAACGAGAAGGTAGAACTAGAGCATGATGAGTTAACCAGATAGATTCGACTTTTTCCACGAAACCACAAAAATTAATATTATCTAAATTCCAGAGTTGTTTAAGGCTCAACAGGGAATTTTTATTCTCCCCGCTCCCAAATAGAGATATGTGAATATTTCTATCTTTCCACTTTTCCTGCTTAAAAACTTCAAAAAGTATATCTTGCCCCTTGGCAACTGGATCGAGACGAGCAACACAAGCCAATTTTAATGTTTCGTTTTCTGGAGGCCAAGGAATATTAACATCATAAGGAACCTTAAAGGGATTTGCAATAATTTTTGCATTCTTCAGGTCAACTGCTAACTGTTTAACAGTCAGATTTAAATTCGCCTTTGAGACAAAAAAGCATTTGATAGCCGCTGTATATACCTGGCTCAGCCTGATAACATTTTCATCCCCTGGCCAAAAGTTCTCCGCCGCAGCTTGAACGATCGCAACGAAGGGGATATTTCTCTCTAAGCACGCTGACATCCAATCAAGACCTTCAACGTGCATACCTAGAGAAATTACCACTAATTTAGGATTAAATTCGTCTAAAAATGTATATACCCCCCTGGATCTATAAAGTCGATCGGCCAGTCTCCGCCACCTATTGCGATAGTTCCATCGACGTACAACCATACAATTAGACCGTTCCATCTCCGATATTTGTTTGGCTTCATGTTCCCATCCCTTGACATTTACAGCTATAGTAAATCCCTGATTTGCCATGCGGATAGCAGTTTGCGACCAAAGTTCTTCACTGCCTCCCCACGGAGAGAATCCATTAGTAGAAATAAATGCCACTTTCATAATTACTTATTTCTCAAAAATAACTATATTTGATAAGTAAAATTTTCCATGTAAATGCACAGATGATTGCAGACGACGCTTCATCAGGACTTGAAACAGAAATTGACTGCACAGAGATACTACCTTATTTAAAATGCGATCGCCTAAACTGTGGCTGGCTGGAAGAGAGTAAACACTCCCCAGTAATGTGCCTAGTACATCCCAAGCATCTCCCGCATTCACCTGATGCAAAATCTTTAATCCAAACCTGTCACCAAAATAGCTTAAAGCGTAGGGAGTTGGTCGCCAGAAGTCGTAGGGTTCTTCGTGTAGTTGGTAGAAATGAGGACAAGTGATTAACAGCCGCCCTCCTGGAGCTAAGAATTTAGCAAAGTTACTAAAAGCCATGTTCCAGTCTGCCACATGTTCCATCACTTCAGTACAAAGTATAAACTCGAATGTCCCATAGCTAGTAACATCAGGCGGTAGTAGTCGATCTATTTCGCACACTACATCCACAGTTCCTTCTAGATTTTGCTCAGCATCAATGCTTCTGTAGGTATATCCCAGAGCTTCCAAATCTTTACGAAATGGCTGAAGTCCACATCCCACATCCAAAACCTGGGGATTCAATGAGGTAGGTTTTGCATAGGTGGACAAAATTTCTTCAATATGTCGGCGCAGTAATCTGACTATGAATTCTTCTGAAAGACCTGCTGGTTCGTAGCTACCCTTTTGAACGAAGTTGGCTCTTGTCATAAAATTTTAGTTTGAATAATTCCACCTAAATCGAAGATTGCGAACGCAGATGAACGCAGATGAACGCAGATGAACGCAGATGTATCTTTTATTCTGCTGGTTTATGATAGACGGCTAGTAGATTACGACCAGGCACCCACTTAGTTATAAATTTTTGCAGTTGCCGTCGAATCCTAGTTGGTCGCAAATCTACTAAGAATGTTTCTATAATCATGCTTGATAATTTTGATTGGGACTTTAATTGCTGTGCCTGAAGCTTAAAATAGCGATCGTAATCGCAATCCTGAAGTGGCTCAACCAAAACACCGTTTAAGCGAAGGCTAAAAAAGTTTTGCAGATTTGCTAATGCTGTCGTATCCCATAACCCCATGTGATGCGGCGGTAAATTCAAAGTATGGTATTTATCGTACTTGTATAAAAAAGGGTTGCTGTTTGGCACTCCCACAATCAATTTTCCTCCTACCTTCAAAACATCAATACAAGCTTGTAAAAATTCATTAACTTGAGTTATATGTTCTAGCACCTGAAAAAAATAGACAATATCATAACTCCCACCATGTTCTTTTGAATGCTCAAAAATATCTTGGCTCAATATATTTAAACCTTTCTCTATTCCAACTTTGACAGCAGCTTGATTAAATTCCAATCCCGTACATGATATCCCTTTTGCTTGAAGTTTTTCAATAAATAAGCCATGACCACAACCTATTTCTAAAACCGATTCATTGGGGGTAAAAAAACTTTCCGCTATTTGGTGTTCCAATCTGAGCTCATAATATCCAGGCATTTTTTGTAGCTCTTCATATATATTACTTTTACCTGCTAGACTAAAGGGAAAGTAAAATCTGTATTTGGTATCCAAACACTTGTATATTTTCACATTATCTATGCCTGTGAAGTATTCGCTAACATCAATTCCATAGTCCCTCTTGTAGGCATCAATGATTAGCTGACAACTGAGTTCCTCTTCAAGAATAACGTTGCCACTTTTGCTCACTGGACTTTTAATTGGTGTAATTCCTGTCATTGGCTTACGGATGATAAATTTCCCAGTTGGCGTCTTCAATATAAAGACAAGCATCTGGGTGCCAGTCAAACTCATTTCTAACTATACTTTGCATAGTTACTTCAAAAAAACAAATATCTGATAGGGATTCTGTAATAATTCGACCTCGTCCAGATAGCCAAGTGATTAATTTATATGTTCCCATATAAATTCTAAACTTGGGGATGATACACCGTAAAATAACCTTTCCAGCCTGGTGCCCAAATGGTTTTTCAGAATCGAAGAGCCATTGATAAGTGACGGCTTGCTGGTGAGCATTCACTACTTGAAAAGAAAAGCATACACCCTCCTGAGGTTCAGTGATATTTAAAGCAAACTCAAAAATTATCGGGTTCCCCCAGCAATGCAGCCCTTGGGGTTCAGAGGTATGTACTCGCGCCCATGTTACATGGTTCCCAGATTTATTGGGGGGAGCCTGATAGTAGGCTGGCTGGTCAAAACTCTCTTTTTGAGCAACTAAATAAGTCATAATTGCTTTATCTGTCGGTCCGTCAAAGTGAGTTCTCCCTCCAGCGAGGATAACGCAACGCTCAGTCAGTTGTGAAACAGCTTGCATATTATGACTTACAAATAAAACTGTTCGCCCTGACTTGGCTACATCCTCCATTTTTCCCAAACATTTTTTCTGAAACTGGTAATCTCCTACTGCTAGCACTTCATCTACTATCAGGATTTCTGGCTCTAAGTGGGCTGCCACTGCAAAGGCTAGGCGCACATACATCCCAGAGGAATACCGCTTTACTGGCGTATCTAAAAACTTGTCAATCTCGGCGAAAGCCACAATTTCATCAAACTTTCTCTTAATCTCAACCTTGCTCATCCCCAGAATAGCACCGTTGAGGTATATGTTTTCCCTGCCAGTAAGTTCTGGGTGAAAACCTGTGCCTACTTCCAAAAGACTGGCTACCCTTCCTTTGATAGAAACGCGCCCAGTTGTCGGTTCCGTAATCCGGCTCAAAATTTTTAACAGGGTTGATTTACCTGCCCCGTTGCGGCCGATAATGCCGACGCGCTGGCCCTGCCTTATTTCAAATGAAACATCTTTCAGGGCCCAAAAATCTTCCCTACCTGGTGCATCATTATTTAACCTCTGTCTCAGTGGCTGGTGCCCCAGAGACTTGAGTTTATTAGCTATGGCATCACGTAGCGTTGTATAGCGTTCCGGTTTTTGGTGACCAATGATGTATTTTTTACCTAGGTTTTCTACGCCGATCGCTATATCTTCAGACATGGTCTACTTTAAATAACATCGGCAAAGGTACGTTCTGTTTTCCGAAAATACCATATACCACCAAGCAACAACAAGGCAACTAATCCTACCGATATGGTGAAGCCTGACCAGGATATTTTTGTCTGTCCGCCTATAATTGCCCAACGGAAGCCATCGATAACTCCCACCATTGGGTTGAGGGAATACACCCAGCGCCACTTTTCTGGAACGATCGTACTACTAAAACCCACAGGAGAGATATACAAGCCAAACTGAAGTATAAACGGCACTACATAGCGAAAGTCGCGGTATTTCACATTTAGCGCCGCCAACCACAGCCCCGCCCCCATCGACAGGGCAAAGGCAATTAGGGTAAAAGCTGGTAGTGTCAGAATCCTCCAACTGGGCACGAAATTATACCACGCCATCAGTGCCAGCAATATCATCCCTGAAACCAGAAAATCCACGAAGCTGACAATGACTGCCGAAGCAGGCACAATCAACCGAGGAAAGTATACTTTAGAAATTAAATTAGCATTGCTAATCAAGCTGTTGCTGCATTCTGAGAGCGCATTGGAGAAGAATTGCCAGGGTAGCAGGGCTGCAAACACCATAATTGGGTAGGGAGCGTTCCCTTCAGATGGTAACTTCGCCAGCAGACTAAACACGACGGTGAAGACAACCATCGTTAAAAATGGTCGAATCAGCGCCCAGGCGATGCCAATGACAGTCTGCTTGTAACGCACCAAGATGTCCCGCCAAGCTAGGAAGTAAAACAATTCTCGGTAGCGCCACAAGTCTTTCCAGTACTGACTTTCACTGCGACCTGCTTCAATAACTAATTCTTTTTGACTGCGATCAAGCATAAATATAATTGAACCAGATTTTTCGAGTTGAGCCATCGCCACAACTCCAGTAAGTTGAGGGGAAAATCTCTATACAGTATATCTCATGCGATCGTACCACCAATCCGTACAATTGGAGGCAGAGCCTCCTGGAAGTGGCGTTCCCTGGAGGTGGAGCCTGGGCCTGAGCCTAGGAACGAAAAACGAGAAAAAACACCGATTGCAGGGCTAGCACCCGCGTGGGAAAACAACTTTTCCGGATTTGCCACCAAAGTCGCGTGAGTTGGTGTAGCAAGCTTAAATGCGATTACTAAATAGTTAGTTAGAATACCAGTCGAACCCATACCCAGTTGTCAATTAATGCTGAAGAAAGTAGTCGAACCCATCCCTGCGAAAAATTTCAGTTCTTCCTCTATGACCAGAAACCACCATTTTCGCTCTAGGGCGCTTTATACTAGATGGGTGGTTTTGACGCTACTGGCTTGCGCTTATACGGTGCAGGCAAATCCTATTATGGCTCAACAGCCGGGAAAATTAAATACTCCTATCAAACCTCCCTTGTTGGCTCAAAGGCGAGCGGAAACCGCTTATACCTTGGGACCAGGCGATCGCATCCGTCTGGATGTGTTTAATGTTCCCGAATACAGTGGCGAATTTCAGGTTCTAGTCGATGGCACCATCAACCTGCCTATTATCGGTAGCTTACCAGTGGAAGGGCTGACGCTGGAAGGAGCCTCTGATAATATTTCCAATCAATACGCTCGGTTCCTCAAACGCCCCCTAGTTACCGTAAGTCTACTGGCTCCTCGTCCTCTGAAAATCGGTGTTTCTGGGGAAGTAAGTCGTCCCGGCTCTTACACCGTCTCCCTAGCCGCGACAGGTAGTCAATTTCCTACAGTGACGCAGGCTATTCAACTGGCTGGAGGAACGACACAGGCAGCTAATATCCGCTCTGTAGAGATTCTCAGGCGCGGTCAAGAGAAGCCGATTTATGTCAATCTAGTGGACGTGCTGCAAAAGGGCGACCTATCTCAAGACATTACCTTGCGAGATGGAGACACAGTTTTTCTTCCCACAGCGGTTTACACCAATGGAACAGATGGCAGTATAATAGCAAGTTCTACCTTGGCAGCACAGACAGCCGGGTCGAAGGTTGCCGTAGTCGGAGAAGTATCCCGCCCAGGAACTTATCTACTCAAGGCAGAACCCACTGGTCCAAATAGCACCGTCAGACCACCCACACTAACACAGGCGATTCTACTGGCTGGTGGATTTACACCCTCAGCTAATACTCGCCAGATTCAAGTACGGCGTCTTACCAGAAATGGTCCCCCCCAGGTGTTTAATGTCAACCTGTTGCAACTGTTGCAGTCAGGCGACGTCGCTCAAGACATCCTATTACAGGA
>CASBRB010000395.1 GCA_949127975.1 Oscillatoriales cyanobacterium PMM_0019
CCCCTACGAACCGCTATATGTAGAGGCAATTGCATGTTATGATTAGTCTAGGCGCTTATAATTTCCGAAAATCTACACGTTCTTTTTGAGGTAAAGTCAATTGAACTTGCGGTTTTGAGGTTTGGTTAAAGTTTTTATCACCCCCACCCCAATGCCCATATAACCAAGAAAAAATTACCAATGGTATGCTAATAATAATACCCAAAGCAAGGCTGATAGCTTTGATTGGTTTTACCGGATTCTTTTTAACAACTTTTTGACGCTCTGGGATGATTATCTGAACTGTCACGCTTTTCTTTCGGCGTTTGACTTTGATAGTACCTCTGCGTGGTACAGTTTTTCTCTCTTCTTGATTTACAGCAGGGGGTGTCGAATCTGTATCTAAACTCAAAGCAATTTCTTCATTCCAAGCTAGACATTTTTTGTCCAAGTCCCGCATGTAAATTTTTACCGTTTTTATATCTTTAGCTCCCAAATTCGCCATTCCTTTGTGAATAAATGGGACTAGGACTTGTTGTTCGGGGACTTGAGCCGCATCCAGACAGACGTGTAAACACTCATCTCTTAGTTCAGCTTTGGCAGTGATGCCTTTGGACTGGAGCGAAAAGTTAATCAACTGCGCGATCGCTATCGGGTTGCCCTGCTTAGCTAGTGTTAAAATGTCCTGTTGAGCCATAATTTTTACCCTAAAATTGGACCTATGGTTGTTTATTTCATAGTATGTAACCGAAAAATGTAAAAATAGATCGCGCTGCCATGTAGTAATGGTTCGGTATTCTAGCACATCTGGCATTTAGCGTCATCTGTCCGTGGTACTATTATTGCTGGATCTTACGCCTCCTTAGCGACGGTCTCAATAACCTTATCACTAGCTGCCATTTCTGCAAAGGTGGGGAGGACTGGGATCGATCGCATCTGCGAATAAGGCTGACGGCTGAACTTTCATCTACCTAAAGGGATAGAAATGACGAGTAGTTTTCGAGAGCGTGATAACGATCTAGTTGTTGTGGATTATGGTGATTTGCTGGAAAATATCTTAAGAGTTATCCGGAATCAGAACCCGTTTAAGTTAGCAAACGCTGGCAAGCAATTACTCATCGACATTGACGGCGCTGCTGCCGAGGTGGCGTCTAGGCAGGTGCAAAATCCTCTGGGTGCTTCTGAGCAGAGGGCGCGTACTGCCACAATTAACTTTAGTTCGGAATTCAGAGAAAAATTTCCCGCTAAGGTTAGAGAAATTAGAGATTGTTTGAGACAGCTCCTAGAGTCTGCACTTGGACAGGACTCATCTATTGAGCAGTTTGTCAATAGTTTAGTTACAGATTTACAGATTTTTAACAAAACCGAAACTCGGCTGGGCTTTAACTACAATTTTGACAAACGGTATCAGGAATTACAAAAGCAAAAGCTGAGTGTAGACAGCAACAATTCTATCCTGAAATTTCACAAACTAACTATAACAGTAAAAAACACCCGTGAGTTTGATGCCCAGCTTCAGGAGAGCTTGTCAACCCATATCAATCGCTTGAACGTTAGCGAGAGCGAACAGGAAGAACTTAGGGATTTGCTTCAGGGTATGGTAGCAGACAACTTATCTGATTTTCACCAGCTAAAGCGAGTTTTAGACACAGAAACTCTGGGAAAGCTCAAAAAACAAGCCAAAATAAACTATTTAGAATATCTCCTAGTCAACATCCGCAGCACTTACACACAAAATGGGGGAAGTGACATCTATCTCGAAGATATCATCCGCCGTCTCAAGTTGATAGAAAGCTATATTAATGATGTTGAAAGAGATGATGCCCATTATGAAGTCAACTATGCTGGATCGTTCGTTAATTATAAAGACCTTTTTTCCCGTTCTGAAGTTTGGGATGCTTTGCCCATTATTCCTATTATAGTGGGTAATTTGGGAGAAACCACAGATAGGACTGGAGGCGATCGCACATTTATATTTGGTCTTAAGCTCAAGTTAGGTGGCAGCGTTCAAACATCTGATGGCAAACCAGTATTTGATTATAACCTTAACTTGCTTAACCCAGACAGCCAGGAGCATCAAGCCGAACTGACAAAAAACTCACACTTCGGAGAAAAGGTATTAAAAATAGCTTTGTTGTACTATTTTGTGTTTGCCTCTCGTAGTAACCCTTTATTACCTGATTACCATCCTAACTCTGAGGTAGAATACGATCCTGTCAGCAGATTTACGGCAAGAATTTTGCCTACCCTGCAAGGTACTGACGAGGACGCAAAAAGAAATATTTTTCGAGCAATCCAAGAAGGTTTAGAAAAAATTAATGTCAGGGTAAAAATTCATAGGCTCGGTGAGCTACTAAGAAAATTCCTGGATAGACAGCCAACTTTGCCAACCCAAACCTATATCCTAAACATTGGTGTGAGAAGAGGCATTCTGGAACAAAACTCCAGTATAATTTTGGCTCAAGGTACATTTTTCAAAGATGTTCTTTTAGGAAGTACGCGGGAAGCTCTTAGGTATATATCAGTTACTGATAACAGTGACAATAAAACAGCCTTTTGTCAGCTACCCGTCAACATTACCATAGAAGACATCCGCTATTCTCTTACTGAAGAGCGCCAACAATTCAGCATGGAATATGACATCAAAGGTATCAAAGCGTTGCCAGTGCTTTTGGTTCCCAAAGCTGATAAAGCTAGAATTGTCTACAAAAATCATTTCCAGCAGAATAATTTAGTCGTCTTCCCCTATGACATTCGACGCCTCGATCCCAATGGATTAAACTCGGCTCAAGCTTTTATATATCGGTTTACTTGGGTAGTGTTAGCTTATATAATCCTAAAAATATTGCTAAAAAACACCCAAGGCAATTTATTTATTCCGATCCTACGTCTACACTTGGGCGATACTCAGAACCCCTCACCCTCAGAAGAATTCACGGCAGCACTTTTTAAAGTAATATCTCATCTATTGAAAGAAGAATATCTATCTAGTTGCCAAGGGTTTCGTATTCAGCGCGAACTGAGTGCTTTCCAAATTCGCAATGGTCTTAGTTCTTTGTACTCTGTGCTACCGAAAAAGTTTCGCTTTACTGATGCCAAGTCTATTCCTAACTTAGACAAAGTAGCCATTATTGTCGTTTCCAGCAGAGAAAGCGATGTTGCCAGAAATAGTAAAAACCGCTTGAATAGATTAGCCAACTTGATGGGAGAAGTTGTATCGTGTTCGCGTTTAGAAGATGGTGCAGTTCAGATAGAGACGCTCAAAACTTTTTCTGACAACTACAGCGTCCGCAGTCTGTATAAAAACCCGGCAATTCTCATAGATACGGTGGATAATCTTTACAAAAGTGGCTTCAGGCACTTTTTGTATATTGCTCAAGCACCCTATTCGAGTACCCTGCACATAACTCAAAGTAATGAGGACGAGGGATTATTTTTCATGTCTCCCACTCTGATAAAAGCTCTGAAGAGAGAAAAAGACGACATGAAACTATATCCCGTTTTTTTTGATAAATACTACGTCCGCAAATTTCAAAAAAATCTCCTAAAATCATTGTACATACCAGACACAAAGGAACTAACGACGCTAGTGTCAGACATCAACAATCAAGTTGTGGTGTTTTTCAACCTGTTTAATGGGATTACGGTAGGTAGCGAGTCAGAACGCTTCTACAACGGCGTTATTTCTTACTCTACTTTGTTGAATAGTTATCAAGGTATTATCGACGATGAAGATATCTACCAAGGGTTAATTTACGATACTCCACTGAAAACAGATTTATTGCAGTACATTACTCTGTTTCACTTTTCGCGGTATGAAGCCCGTCAGAACATTAATTTAAAACTAGACCCTTATAAGAACATCATCGGGGATGATTCGTTTGGGGCGCAGTCTTTGTTTAATCATATGACTGGTAGTGCAGAGTTTAACTCTTTGGCATTTTTGACCGAAATAAAGAAAGCTTTAATCTAAGCACTGGTTGTGTGATGATAAAATAGTCTAGTAGAAATAGAGGAGCGAGGAGTAGTGAATTTAGTCAGAATTTGGACAATCGCCACCAACTGTTTTCGGGAAGTGATACGCGATCGCATCTTATATCTAATCGCGTTGTTTGCCCTGTTAATGATAACAGCATGGCAATTACTACCACAAATTACAGCATCAACACAAGATAAAATACTTTTAGATTTTGGTTTAGCGTCTGCTAGCATCATGGGCGTTATCGTTGCCATTTTTGTCGGCACAGGCTTGATTAACAAAGAAATTGAAAAGCGCACAGTGTTGATTTTAATTCCCAAACCAGTTAGTTACGCCGAATTTATCATTGGCAAGCACCTGGGTTTATCTGGCGTTTTGGGAGTCTTGGTTGCTGCTATGACTGCAATTTATCTGGCAATCCTGACTTTGAGCCATATCTCTTACCCACTGGGTAGCATTCTCCTTTCCGAGATTTATCTGTTTTTTGAGCTATCTTTGATGACAGCTGTAGCGCTAATGTTTGGTGTCTTTACTAGCTCTATTTTAGCTACCTTGCTCAGCATTATCATTTATTTGGCGGGGCACCTGAGTGAAGATATGATTAAACTAGGTAGTTTAACCAAAAATCCCGGTTTAGAAAAAGTGTTTCAGGGGCTTTTTTGGATTTTACCTGACTTATCGCGCCTGAATTTGAAAAATGAAGCGGTTTATGGTATAATACCACCGGAGTTGACGCTTCTGGGAAATGCTGCTTATGCTGTGGTTTACACCCTACTTTTATTGGCAATTGCGACTCTAATTTTTTCACGGCGAGAGTTTTAAGAGCGTTGCTGATGAATCTGTTTGTTAGCCTAAGATGGGAGACTTATCGCAAAGATTAAAGAAATGTTACATAATAAACTAGAGCAACTGAAAACTTTATTTGCAGAAATGGAGCAGGCTTTGATTGCCTACTCTGGTGGTGTGGATAGTACACTGGTTGCCAAAGTAGCTTATGATGTTTTGGGATCGAGAGCTTTAGCCGTCACAGCAGAATCTCCCTCACTACTACCAGAAGAGTTGGAAGACGCCCGGATACAGGCTGCAACGATTGGGATTCCCCATCAAGTCATCCAGACTCATGAAATAGACAACCCCAACTATACCTCTAACCCTGTCAACCGCTGCTATTTCTGCAAAAGCGAACTCCACGACACCCTCAAACCCTTAGCAAAGGAGTTGGGCTATCCCTATGTGGTGGATGGAGTAAATGCGGATGACTTAAAAGATTATAGACCAGGAATACAAGCGGCGAAAGAACGAGGAGCGCGATCGCCTTTAGCAGAATTGGGAATCTCTAAAGCTGAAGTGCGCGAACTATCCAAAAATCTAAATCTTTCCTGGTGGGATAAACCCGCGCAACCCTGCCTGAGTTCCCGCTTTCCCTACGGCGAAGAAATTACCGTAGGCAAGCTGCAACGGGTGGGCAGAGCAGAAATTTATCTGCGTCGTCTAGGTTTTAAAAATCTCCGCGTCCGCTCCGAGGGTGACACCGCCCGGATTGAGTTGCCACCGGAGCAAATTAAAGAGTTTGTCTTAATCACCGATTTACCGCAGTTAGTGTCAGTGTTTCAAGAGTTCGGCTTTATCTACGTCACCTTGGATTTAGAAGGTTATCGCAGTGGCAAGCTGAATCAGGTTTTGACATTTGCTCCCGGCTTAGAGGCTTTACTCCCTTCGGTGCTCTAATTGGCAGGGCTCACTATGATGCGTACTTGCTCAAAAATGTGGGTAAGGACAAGGGCAGGAGCCTGGGAACGAGAAACGAGAAAAAACCTTTGCGTTTTTGCTCGTTCCCAGGCAGAGCCTGGGAACGGACTTTTAGAGGCTCTGCCTCCAGTCAGAGGTATGCACTCGCTACCGAGGTTGGTGCCTTGAATCCGGAGGCAGAGCCTCGTTTATGCGTTACCAGGCCAAGGCTTGTAACGAGAAAAAGGGGGTAGCTAACTCGGATTTGGTATGAAACCCCGTTTTTTATTGACAAACGATATAAGGACATTTGTGAAAGTCAGGTCTTTTATATGCTTCCTTTAAAAAACTTTCTTTAGCTGCTTTATAAGCTTTTATAACAAACGAATCATTATTTCCGCTACCATTGTTGACTGCTGTAATACTTGCCCATGTTTGACTGCCTTCAGCATAACAATCTAGGTTAATGTATGCATTAGGAGCTAAGTGTACCGTATGGCGATACATTTGTCCTTTTTTGTACTCAAAGTTGCTACTGTTAGAATATCCTTCCCAATGTTGACGAATAATAACGTTGGTTTTAATGTCATTACAATAGTAAAGACCATTATCAAAGAAACCTAATGATTCACTCTGAATATTTATTTTCGCTGAAGCAGTTGTAACTGCTGTTAGCAAAATAATACTAGCAATGCTAACAATTTTTAACATAATTAATCACCTATTTTATTTTCTACTTTGGCAACTCTTTGTTCTAAGAATTATAGTCTTTCTTCCAAATCAAAAGAGGCAATACTATTTGGTACGAGTAGCTTGAGAATCCTTTCATGTTTATCTAAATTTCTTTGGTGCTGCTTGGACTGCTCGATCAAAAGCTGTATTTCTTGAGTCTGCTTTATCTGGCTTTCTTGAAGTTCCCTTTGTACGGCTAGCATTTGCTCAATGGTTTGCTGAATTTCTTCAAAGGTCATTAGTATTACTCCTTATCAACTAAAATTGGTGCTTGAGGGCGGTTAGGGCGACACATTATTGGTGGACATCTGCGGCCCAGTGATGGTAAGTTTCGCTGTGAACTTCGATGCTGTGCCCCATTTATTGGGCGGCAAGACTGATGTATTGATTACCATTATTTCTCATTATGTAGCATTAAATAGCATCGGCCTTGTGGTTTGACGCTGCTGAATCCAGATGTAGAGGCTGTAATGGAGAAAGGCGGCACCCAGATTCGAACTGGGGATAAAGGTTTTGCAGACCTCTGCCTTACCACTTGGCTATGCCGCCGTAATTACTAAATCCCAGTATAGCAACTTTTCTCTAGGGTTGCAATCTCCCCCGCTCAGTTTAGAACGAAAAAACTGCGCTAGCATTACTGCTGTTGGCTTCCTGGCACGTAAAAAAATATGAAATTTTCCACCCAAATTCTGCATCTGCTCGGTGCTAGTGCAGTTGCTTACATTTCGGCTCGCAATCTGCGCGATCCCCTGACACGCCCCAATACCCTAGCCATGTTCCAATTGGCAGAATCTGGCTCAGTACCTTTCTTGCAAACACTCCAAGAACGGGCAGCCTCTCAAGGGGATATGTGGCTGGCAGAAAAACTTGCCAGTCATGCTGCCGACGAGCAGCGTCATGGGCAAATATTTACCCACGCCCTAAAACAGCTCGACAAGCAAGTGATTGATTTAAAAAGCTTGCCTAAAACCAGCGACGACGGTAAGCCGAAAGAAAACAGGCGTAGCCCCTTCTTTGCTGCCTACTTTGAGGGTTACTCCCAAGAAAGCTTAAAACCTGAACAGATTGAGTGACGTTCTCCCCCACTAACCTAACGGTATAGAAGCGGCTTCAAAGATAGAATATCCATTACTAACAGAGTAATCTATCTCTAAATTTTCACAGTTCAACGGGTGAGTATTCTCTAGCCCTCCCTGTGCAGACACCATGAGTCCCACGGCATTATAATAATATAACAATTTTTTCTATATAGTGTCAACACTTATATCGA
>CASBRB010000396.1 GCA_949127975.1 Oscillatoriales cyanobacterium PMM_0019
AGAGTACTTAAAACGGCGTCAAAGGTTCCATTATTTGCCAGGTTAACCTTGTAATAGTCATCTGTGTCTGTGTAACCGACAAAGTTACTGTAGGTGCGAGTTCCAGTCAAATTACCGATATCTAAAGCGGTACTCAAGTCTTGACCGGGGTCGCTGGGAGTTGTTGCAGGAGTAGGAGTTGTCGAGACAGAAAAAGTGTAGGGAGTGCTGCGGCTTGAATCAGTATAAACGTGAATGTAATAAGTGCCTGCTTGCAAAACGGTATTAATGGATGGGGTACTACCAGTCCCGCCATTAGTATCAAATAGATTTTCACCCGTGTCTTGTACACCGTTTCCATTTTTGTCCCAAACCAGTTGCATCTGAGCGAAATCTTTTAGGTTATTTAATGTGAGGTTTAATGTGCCATTATTCGCCAAATTAAACTGGTAATAGTTATCTGTCTTCGTAAGCCCGATGGCAGAACTGAAGGTATCAGTGCTAATCAGAGTACCAAGGTTAAGGGCTGTACTTATGGTGCTACCAGGGGTGCCAGTAACAGCAACGTTGAAGTTTTTCTGAAATTCGTTACTAGCACCACCTGATTTATTGTAGCCGATCGCATCTAGTACATAATTACCAGACGTCTGCAAACTCAAGTTATAATCGAAGTGCAGTAAGTTAGGATTATTGCTGTCTGGAGAGAAACTGGTAACGTCACCTAAATCTTGGAAACTGCCGCCATCTTTCTGCAACTTGAAGTGTACTCGTGATAAGTCGGTGACTCCAGCGGAATCAGAAACCGTGCCATTGACTAGGCTAAGGGTATCGCCAATATTATAGCTGGGCTTATTGGTTGTAAATTGTAAGTTTACAGGCGGTTGACTAGGGGCAATAACGCTCAAGTTCTTCTGAAATTCGTTACTAGCACCACCAGAAGTATCATAAGCGATCGCATCCAAAATATAATTACCTGCTGTCAACCCAGTCAAGTTGTAGGTAAAACTGCCCCAGTGATTATCGCTGCTATCTACAACGAAATTAGTAACATCAGCAATATCTTGCCAGCTCCCACCATTTTGCTGCACTCTCAGGTGTACTCGCGATAAATTGCTGGCTCCTTGGGCATCATATACAACCCCATTAGAGAGGGCAATAGCATCGCCAACGTTGTAGCTAGTTTTATCGATGTTAAATTGTAAGCCCCGTGGGGGTTGGTTTGACGAAACAGCGTGGAAGTTCCCCGTGCCGACTATATTCCAATTTTTGTCGGGGACAGTTAAAATATTCACAGATGAAGAGATGGTAGTACCATTCATCAACCACTCTACATTTTCACCAGTGGCAGAGTTGCGCCACAAAATATCAGTCTTGCCATCGTTATTAAAGTCCCCCGTGCCGACTACGTTCCAATTTTTGTCGGGTATAGCTAAAATATTCACAGATGAGGAGAGGGTAGTGCCGTTCATCAACCACTCTACATTTTCACCAGTGCTGACGTTGCGCCACAAAATATCAGTCTTGCCATCGTTGTTAAAGTCTCCCGTGCCGACTATTTTCCAATTAGGATCGGGCACTGATTGAATTGACGACGTTGAGGAGATGGTGGTGCCATTCATCAACCACACCAAATCATTACCCGTACTGACGTTGCGCCAGACAATATCTGTGTTGCTGTTACTCGCGGCACTGCTAAAACTGTTTAGCTTGAAGTCTAGGGAACCAGCCTGAAGCCCAGAAGCCTGGAGAGTCGGATTAACGTTGAGTTCTTTGGCTGTACCTAAACTGTTAGCGGTATAGTCACCTGGCATATGTACCTCACCGAAAATTATAATTATTTAGTATTGTATTGCATTTGACCTAGCGATCGATCACTAATCGGCTCTCCCGTACTTAGTCAGGACTTACGCAGCCTGGGCACACTGGGCACACACAGGGGGATTGCCCCTACGAACCGCTATATATAGAGGCAGTGCGTAAGTCCTGTTAGTGTGATAAATTTTACTACTCCCTTCGGGCCAGAAGAATTTTTCTCGTTCCCAGGCTCTGCCTGGGAACGCTGTTGGTGAGGCTCTGCCTCCTACTCCCTTCGAGCCAGAAGAATTTGTATTTTCTTCCCCGGTGCTCGAAGATTGCTCGAAGATTGCTGGCTTAACACATAATCTTAGATCACCGAAGGGAGGAATGTTGGGTTTCGTTCCTCAACCCAACCTACAATCCTACGTTTTACCTGTCAATGTTTTTGGCTATGACAGCTTCCATCCTGGCACAGAACTAGGACTAAGCCAATATCAGCGTTTTCATTATATTCCTTTGTTTCGTGGTATGAATTATTGGATTGGGTATAAATACCAGCAAATTGCCCTTTATCAGGTGCCTGAAGGCGGAAGGCGATATTATGGGCTGGTAGGGAAGCAAATTTGACGAATTCTCTCGACTCGTTTTCGGTGTTGTAAAACAAGGTGGCATTGCCGTAAACTGTCTCAGCTTTTTTTAGCGGTGTACCTGGTCCAACCCCTTGAACTGTTCGATAATTAGGATTGTCAGTCATTACAGATTGGATAACCTGGGAGTCAGTGAAAGTCGTCCCCGCTGGATAGAGAATGTAATATTGCACTTTCCCAGCTTGACTGACAGCTAGTGCATCCTCATCCACCATGAAAGGTGACTTAACCTGATACTCAGCATCTGAACCCAGGACTTTTTTCAGTTGCCTAAAAGTCATTCCTAATTTAGCAGCCCCAATTCCCTCGGCTGAGATGGTATGGTTTTCATAGACAGGGATATTTTTTTTGGCAGAGGGAGTAGGGCTGGGAGTAAGCTCCGACTTTAACTGCTTGGCTTTGGGGATTGGCGTCCCCTGGACACTTGGTGAGGAATTCACTGACTGGGATGTTGTAGTGGGCGAGAGTAGAGTCGTTCCATCGCTACATCCCATTAACGAGAAGATCAATATAAAGCTACTACAAATAAAAAATCGATAGTTCACTGGAGGCACCTGATTAAATATAGAGTATGTCAAGCTTATTTGTACTGGGAAGTCACCTTTTATTGATTTATTCAGTTTATATATGGTATAGTCCGGAATTTTCCCAACATTACAAGTTGTTCTCGTTCCGGTGGCTCTGCCTGGGAACGAACATTTGAGGCTCTGCCTCCAGAGGGCTTGAGCGGGGGATTGCCCCTACACTCGGCACCGGGAAATTGTCGGCAGAGCCGACAAAGCTGCATTCCCAGGCAGAGCCTGGGAACGAGAAACGAGCCTGGGAACGAGAAATCAACAATAAATCAGGACTTAGCACCGATGGAGGTGGGCTGTTTGACTATATTTAACCCGATTTCAGTAGAATTTTGGTTGGTTGAAGTTGTCGATGGTAGCACAGTCATCTTAGCTTGCAGCGATCGCAACAGTACTTCTGCATAAAAATTATTGCTGTTGGTGTTAGTCTCTGCAACCATATGTATAGGCAGTGCGTAAGTTCTGTTCCTTTGAAAAACTATCTGAGATAAGATATACTTGCTACTAATATAAACAATTTAACTAATGACCAGATTTATCCACGACCAATTTGCCAAAGATTATTTAGGAGGATTACTAGAATTATATGGTGAAGTGACATCACCATTAGAATTAGCCAGTGAAATGCGACAGATAGATGTCTGGTTTGTTCCAAACAACTCAATCGGGGTGGATAGAGCCAATTTAGGGTTGCTAGACAGACTTACCCAGACTTCTTGCTTATTGGAACCATTCAGCAGTGCTGTCAACACCGACGAAATCTGTAACTGCTTGTTAAAATTAATCTTGGTACGCAATCACATCCAACGTGCGGCTGACCGGAATAAGCAACGCATCGCCAAGGGAGAATTCCCCCAGTTATGGATTCTTACCCCTACTGCATCTAAGGCAGTATTGAAGGGAGTGAAAGCTCAACCAGATCTCAATAACTGGTTACCAGGAGTCTATCTGATGGGAAAGGATTTGGGAACTGGGATTGTGGTGATTCACCAGCTACCGCGTCAACCAGAAACCCTGTGGTTAAGACTGCTAGGGAAAGGGAAAGTCCGAGAGCAAGCCATTGCTGAACTAGAGGCGTTGCCTGAGGATAATCCGTTGCAGAATCGGGCGTTAGAGTCGTTGCGTAGTTTGAAAGCAATTTTAGAAGCACGTCGAGATTTATCCAACAATGAAGATGATAGGAGGTTAATTGTGCGGTTATCACCAATTTATTTATCCCAGTTGACAGAAGCTAAGCAACAAGGTATTCAGGAAGGTATCCAGCAAGGTATCCAGCAAGGTACACTTTCAGGCATTGAAATAGCTTTACAGTTAAAATTCGGTAATCCTGGATTAGAGTTGTTGCCTGCAATATCTCAATTTTCTGATGTCGAGCGACTACAAGCTATTCAGCGAGCGCTCTTGACAGTCACAACTCTCTCAGAGTTGCGACAACTAATAGAAGAATCAGCCTCCCATTAGGGACTTACCAACCTCAGATAAGATGATGCACAGAGTAAGGAATATAACCCACATTCCGCACCCCCAACTCCAACGCAAGGGTTTTTTCTCGTTTTATCATTCCCAGGCTCTGCCTGGGAACGAGAAATCAACGAGAAATCAGGACTTAGCACCGATGCAGGTGAGCCATTAACAAGACAATTTCATCCATCGCTTGACGTATGGTGACAGCAGGCTGCTCGTATTGATTGACGATCATACTAAAAACCAGGGGTTGGTAGTCAGTATTGAGATACCCAGATAAGGCTGAAACTCCGGTCATTGTACCCGTTTTAGCTTGGAGAATACCTTGAACTGGGGTATTAAGAAAGCGATTTTTCAGGGTGCCACTGACACCAGCAACTGGCAGAGATGCTCGGTAAACTTCTGCCAAGCTCGACTTTGCCATTGCCTTTAAAGTTTGTACTAATGCCTCTGGAGTAACTAAATTGTGACGAGAAAGCCCGGAGCCATCAACCAGTTTATAGCCTTGGGGATCTACG
This sequence comes from Oscillatoriales cyanobacterium PMM_0019, assembly GCA_949127975.1. GTDB lineage: Bacteria > Cyanobacteriota > Cyanobacteriia > Cyanobacteriales > CASBRB01 > CASBRB01. Next base: position 4,981 of record CASBRB010000396.1, read on the forward strand.
CCTAATTCAGTTAAGACTTGTTTGACAATATTTAACCCGATTTCAGCAGAATTCTGCTTGGTTGAAGTTGTCGATGGTGGCACAGTTATTTTAGCTTGCAGCGATCGCAACAGTGCTTCTGCATAAAAATTATTGCTGTTGGTGTTAGTCTCCGCAACCATTGTAGCTAGTGCAGGTGATTCCACTGCTGCTAATTCCTGTTCATTACCAACTAGGCTGCTAGACACTACTTGTGCGTGTTGTACTTTAATCTGCTCCAATACTAGGGCTGCTAGAAAATGCCGTAAAAAAGACTCAGCCGGATTAATCACTGCTAGGGAGATAGAGTTAGGCTTTGCATCCACAGGTAATTGCCCAGTAATCCGCACCAGCGGTTTGCCTAAGACGCCGTTGACTTCAATAAGCGCCCCGGAGCCTACAGCCGATGTTATTGTATTATTTTCTACCTGCCAAGCGATCGCACCTAGAGGATCTGCCCAGCTAAGTTGTAACGGACGCCCTATTGCTTGTGGTGATAGCGTCAGCCCCACAGCATTCTGATTGACAATCAAGCTGTTCACTGGTGCCGCATAATATTCCTGTAAATCTCCCCATTCCCAGCTCGGATCGACTTCTGGTCCAGAGAAGTAACCATCCTGTACAATTAGTTGCTCTACCTGCTTATAACTTTTTTTCTTCAGTTGTTGTGCCAATTCTCTTAGCTGGGCGTCGGTTAAACTAGGATCTCCCCGCCCGACTAGGCGCAAAGTATTAGGATTGGTACTGGCGCTGTAAACGGATGTCCGAATCCGATACTGGGGACCTAGATGTTGTAAAGCCGCTGCGGTTGTAAACAGTTTAGCATTGGATGCGGGTGTGAAATAGTTTGAGCTAGAGCGGCTGTAGAGGGTTTCTTTATAGGATAAAGTTTCAATCAAAATACCCCAGCGAACCCGTTGGAATTGGGGGCGTTGAATTACTGCATTAATCGCGGAAGGCAACTGATTTGAGCAAATTGCTGGCTGAGTAGAATTTGGAGTGGAATTTGCTGTCAGCGCCTCAGCAGCCCAGGCGGCACGTCCCCCAGGAGTTAGCTGTGCTATTATAAAAATCAGTATCCAAACAAGCGACTTAGTTTTTGCCATCAGCCAGTAAACTCTCATAATTCTTTTATTTTTATAACGCAAGAGTGACTATAAATGTTGTACCTACCCCAACTTCACTCTTCACCTGAATTTCCCCTTGGTGTAAGTCTACCATTGTCTTGACAATTGATAAACCAAGTCCTGTCCCAGGAATTAACCCGACATTTTTGCCGCGATGAAATGGTTCAAATAGTCGTTCTCGATCTGCTGGAGGTATACCCATGCCAGAATCTTTTATTTGGAATATTACCTTTTTATTCTGACAAGCTAATTCAAAATGAACCGTCCCACCTTTAGGTGAATATTTAACGGCGTTTGAGAGCAAGTTTGTGAAAATGTGCCTGAGCAGTCTTTCATCCATGCAAGCATTGATACATAAACCAAGGCTGGTAAAAGTAATTGTATGATTACTGCTGATACTTTGTTGTACTTCTTCCACTAGCTCCCGACATAATTTTTCTAGGTCTAGATTCCTTGGGTTGAATGATTGTAAGCCGGATTCAGCTCTACCAATTACCAGAACGTCATCCAGCAACTGAGTCATCCGATGGACAGTAGCTTTAATGCGATGGTATTCTTCAAGTTTCCTCTCTTCACTCAAATTTTGGCTGCAACGTTCTAGGATTGCCGCAGACATGATAATGGTGGTGAGTGGGGTACGAAATTCATGGGAAGCGATCGAAACAAAGCGAGCTTTCAACTCGTTCAGTTCTCTTTCCTTTTCCAAATTTTTACGTATTTCTGCTTCGACGATTTTGCGCTCGGTGATATCAACCCCATTACCCAGAATATACTCTAGGTTGTCATCTTTGTTTTTTATGGTAATATAAGTCCAAGAGATGTATCTGCACTCTCCACTCTTTATTATCCAGGAACATTCATAAGGTTTCGCCTTTTGTCCCGCCTTAATTTCCTCGAAGGCAGATTTTACCTTATTCACCTCATCGGGAACAGAGAACAGTTCCCAGAAGTGCTTACCTTTGACTTCAGGCAATGAGTAATGGGTAATCTGCTGAAAGGTTATGTTGCAGTTGAGAATTCGCCCTTGGTAGTCGAAAACCACAATTAAAGCATTAGCGACATCCAAGACTGCTCCGACAAAGTTGCGGATTAAAGAGTCAGTTGTATCCAGAACATTAGCCAGCAAGTGACGCTCTTGCTGTAACTCTTTTTCCACCTGCTTTAACTTGTTTTCTGATGCAACAAGTCGCTGACGCATCTCCCTCAACTCTTTTTGGAGCTGCTCTTCAGTTTTATCTTCCTCTTTCATCGAGCTACTGCCTAGAGAAGTTTTACCAAGTAGATTATCGCATGACTTTAGACATAGAGTAAATCCTTGCATCCAAAATCGCCTGACAAATCTCTATTTCCTCGGATTGATATGAAATCTGTAATCGGAGCCTTCTACAATAATTTGTCCTATTTCTGTATTAATGTAAAGCCGACCTTGAGAAAATTTGACTACAAAATCTTCTGGAGCCAGATTATTTGAGTTTGAGGATGGCACTGATGGCGAATAAACTTCCCAACCAGGAGAAAATTCTAAGACATTATTCAGATTAATAGGCGCTTCTAATCCTTGGTTAATTTTTGGTAGTTGATACTCAGTTCTATTTGTTAATAGTTCTGTTGGTGGCTCTGCGATCTTATTGTTGTGTCTAGAATTAGCTAATCTTTTGCTGTTGTTGGCATACTCGGTTTTTTTCTGTAAATTTTTACCTAAACCTGAAGTTTGGTCAACTATTAATTGATGAGATTTACTTATCCAAACAATTTTCTCTTCGCCATGCAAAAATTTCTCACCGCAGAACAGTTTTACAAAAATATTTCCTTCATGCAAAATAATTTCCCGAATGTCTTGCCACTGCTTTTGGAGAAAAATAAATATATCAACTGGAATACCAAATTGGTGAAACTGCTGTTGACGAGGAAACCAAGCCTTCCACAAATTTAGGGCTGATGTATACTGCATTTTGTAACCTACAGGTATTTCGTGCTGCTCATACGCCATCAGTCCTGGCTTTTCGGCTTTACCAAGAGGCACAAAACTATTTTGTTGTAAAATTTGATTTAATAACTCCCAGTATTCGGAGTGCTGCTTAACCCAAGCACAACGAATTTTATCTACTAGCTTAATCAAGGCAAGTAGTTGGCCATTTCGAGATATTAATTGAGAAATATCAGAGTTAGCCTCAAGTCTTAAATTTGAGTTTAATAAAGGTGTAATTTCACCCCGTACAAAACTTTGAATTATAGGAAAATCCTCTAATACTCTATTCATAGCATCCCACACCCTTTGTAGATTTATAATCGGTAAGCTATACCATTTCTTTTTTTTTTTTTTGCCGATCGCCAAATACTCTCTCCCGATCCGAGAGGTAATTTGTAGCCAACGTGAAATGGTATTAGGAGCGAACCTGCACCCTAAATATAATGTTCGCTCTGAACATTATAACGTGGTTGTTTTTGATGAAAAACAACTCTCCTCTCATAACCTAGAACTTTTTATCTGTAGATATACTCAGGTACGAAGCCGCCGGTATGTCCATGTTGCCATCCGTACCAGTCGCAGGCAATTTCATCATTGGTGCGATCGCATCTAAAGCGAATGCGCTCTAACCGTAGTTCCAGAAACTGCTCGTGGCTGTATGTTTGCAA
>CASBRB010000397.1 GCA_949127975.1 Oscillatoriales cyanobacterium PMM_0019
GGGTAGGAGAAGGGGTTGGGGGATGAGGGTGAAAGGCAGAGCCCTTGAACGAGAAACCAGAAAGAACACCGATTGCAGGGCTAGGTGGGCAGTGCCCACACTACAAAAATCTTCAACTGCCAACGCAGCGATCGCACCATTCTTGGTAAGTTTTCTGAAGTTCGGCATCTTCCAAGACCAGCTCCACCCGTACCTTCGCGCATCCGTGATGACGCTGAAGAGCTATGGCATTTAAAAATAAACTAGCGCCTTTAGGAGATCTAAATTCTCCGATCGCTGTAGGATGTGGCGTCGATTGCTCAAAGGAAGTAGTGCTTTGGACTAGCTCAATGCCAGTGACTTCTCCTGTGCCCAAGACGATTTCTGCCAACAGCTTGTTTTCAGAGCCAACTTGTTCTACAATCAGTTTTTCATACCTGACTGGGACTTCAACCATCCGGGTTTCGACTTGTTTGCGGACGACGATCTCGCCCACTTTGCGTTTGTTACTGTCAACGATTAGTCGTTCTGAGAGTAAACGAATGACCTCTTCTTCGATAACATCCCGCTCGTTAGATGGCAAGGAACCCTCCATTTCAGGTTTTTCGTGGTTATGTTCTGGTTCCACTGGGGTGGGCATATCCTCTGCATGGTAGCGTACCTCTTCCCCAGAATTTACTCTGTGGAAAGAGCTTTCTCTTAGACTATCATCTAGCGGTTGGTGTAAGCTAGCATCAGTTAACGTTGAAACGTTGAGATCGATTACTTCAGGTGTCAGGGTTGCTGAATCGGGAGAGCTAGGTATTGTTAGCTCTGCCGCTATTTTTTGCTGCTGATGGTTAGTAAGTTGGTTTATTTCGATTTTGCTAATATCTACAAACAGCGATTTGGTTACAGAATCAACTTGCTGAATGTACTTGCTTCTTAGTAAAAACGAGTCTATGCCGCTATAGGTATCAGCTTGAGATACCACTAAGTTGAGTTGGCGAGCGTCATCCAGCTTAACATCCTTTACTTCGCCTAAACTATGACCATTTCTGTCGATTACGGCAAAGTTTTTTAGCTTATTTTTCAATTTTTCCAACAATACTCTAATCCGAAAATCATGTTTTCCAGCTTCCATCTTTTTGACTGCTATTTGGCTGTTCATTTTTTTAGATGTTACCCTTTGTTAAAAGTTTTTAAAAAACCGTTTCCACATCCACTCACAATTTGGTCAGTACTGTAGCATAGACCCTATTCCTAGGGTGGGTTAGCTCTCTTGGCGTCGCCCACCATCCACCTGTTGGTATTAGGTTAAATCGAACAGGTTAACAAAAACAACTTACATCGGTGAGGTTAGTATTTATCAACTCCTCGATCAATAACTGGATTGCCCTCAGTCGTAATATCTAACTCTTCCCGACGAATCGTTTCTTGTGCTTCCACGGTGTCGTGTTCGACTTCTTTGCGGACGTGGACTTCTTCACGCACGAAGGCTTCCTTGCGAATTGTAGGAGTTTCTTCGTATACTTCAATCCGGGCAACTTCTCCGTCAGCGAAGTCAGCAACGCCTGGAGTAACTACAGCTCCACCATCAACTGGGGTAGTGCGCTCAATAACAACTCGCTCTTTTTCGATCGGAACCGCCACCCGTGCTGATTCGGTTTCAACATGCTTGCCAACGGTTACCTCCCCCGTTTTGACACGGTTTTTGCTGGCAATCAGCCGTTCTTCGTACAGTCGCAGGGTTTTATGATCCTGATCATTCATACCGTACAAAAACGGCTCTGCCTGGTAATTGTAGGTATTGCTATCTAGAGTACCAGCGATCGACGGCTCAGGCATCATCGATGGTGCAGTCGCCATAACAGCCGCGTCTGCTTCTGGCATCACTCCAGATACAGTAGGCATAGGAGTCACCCCAGGATCGGGCATCATGGAAGCTGTATTAGCAGCAGCTACAGGCTCAGGCATCACCTGGGGACGATATACCCCCCTGACCTTTTCTTCATGATTAAAATCAGGCACCTGGTTGTCGTTAAACTCAGGTAGATTTTCCGCTTGTTGGCGACTCATTCCCAGAGCATAGACTCGACGAGCATCATGATCGATCCGCGAGCGCCCAACTGGTAACAAGACTTTTTTGCCGAAAATCCAGAAGCCTAAGTCAACGATCAGATACCGAAAGTGGCCGTTGTCATCAACGAGGACTTCGCTGATTGCGCCAATCTTGTCCTGGCTAGCATCACTATAGACATCAAACCCGTGAATATCTTCCTCAGCAAAAGTATCCTTGTAGTTAGGTTCAAAGTCTTTGAGTTTTAAAAGTGCCATACTATTAACATCCTGGATTGCATTTATGGTTACATTCTATAACTATAAGTCACGGATATTCATCCTTCTATTAGAAGATCCTAAAAAAGCCAATATCTACCCCTAAGGATGGACTGTATTATAATGGAATTTTGTCCCAGTAATAATGCCTGAGCAAACTTGGTTATCTTTGTTGCAGTACAACCGTGCGATCGCTGTTATCCGTGCGCCCCACCAAGAACTCGGACGCCAAATGGCACTAGCTGTGGCATCGGGCGGGATACGGCTGATTGAGATTACCTGGAACACTGATGGCTGCGCTGAACTGATTAGCCAGCTACGCTCCGAACTACCAGATTGTACCATTGGCACGGGTACACTGTTAGATCGGGAGCAGGTACACCAAGCTCAACGCGCGGGTGCCCAGTTTCTCTTCACCCCCCACGTATCGCCAGCACTAATCCAGATAGCTAGGGATGCTGGAGTGCCCATCGTACCGGGGGCACTATCTCCAACGGAAATTGTCACCGCCTGGAATGCTGGTGCTAGTTGTGTGAAAGTGTTTCCTATCCAAGCAGTGGGCGGTGCTAGCTATATAAAAAGTTTACAAAGACCACTGGGTAACATTCCCCTAATTCCCACTGGTGGTGTAACATTAGAAAATGCTCAAGAATTTATTAAGGCTGGAGCGATCGCAGTGGGACTGGCAGGTGATTTATTTCCTCAAGGCTTTGTGGCAGATGGAAATTGGGAAGCGATCGCACAACGAGCTAAAAAATTAACTCAAGAGTTAGGGACTGATGGTTAGCAAGCTCACAAACATTGATAAAAGATGATATTGAACAATAACAGCACAAGTTAAAAATATCAAAAAAACCGCCCTAGTAATAAAATTGGGCGGATTTTTCAACAGCTCAGCATTTTTGACCAATGAACATCACGGAATACATAGAACTTCATAGAAACGCCAAAAAGAAAATCCCCTCTGAGATTCGGGAACGATGGAACAACCGAATCGTCCAAAGAGGTTTGCACGCAATGGGTGAAAAGGGAGCAATCCAATATCTAGCAGATTACGGCAGGGGGATTGCCGCACAAAAAGTTGTAACCTTAGCACTATGCGCTGAATCAGAAGGTTATCCTGAGATGGCACAGGGTTTTTGGAAAAAAGCATTTGAGTTATCGACAGGGGAGAAGCCTTCCCCACGGGAACCTCATAGAGTAACTAATACAATCCCTAACCCAACCTCCAGCAAAAGTAAGAAATTCCTTGATACAAATATCCCAGAGTTACCCCCTCACTTGCAACCAGGGCGGATTGTGACGATGCAGCCAGTAGATGCCCCAAACGATCGCTCTTACTACATTGACTCACCAGACTATTGGGGTCAACCGAAAAGAGATGGTAATCGTCTGGTGGTAATTGCCATGCGGGATCATATATATTATCAGTCACGTTCCACGCGGTTACGATCCTCGCCTTCAATTGAGATTAACCAAAGATTACTAGATGCGGTGGCGAAACTGGGAACGTTTATCCTAGATGGCGAACTGTACTACCGCTCCATAACTGGGAGCGAACACCGCACCGGTTCTCAAGCCGCCACTGTCAACATCGCGAGGGGGGCAGCAACCACTCAACCACAGCCCGTATACGCTATTTTTAAGGCTTTGATGAATTCTTGCCAAGATCTCACAATTGCAACCGAAGCCGAACGGCTTGAAGCAGCCCAGAGTATTGGTAAATATCTGGCTTATCCTGAGTTTGAGGTAGTCCCTACAGCCCGTACAAAAGAAGAAAAGACAACGCTAGTCCAAAGGCAGCAATCAGAAGAGCGTGAAGGAGAAATCTGGGTACTTCATAGCTGCACTTACGTGGGCGGTAAAGATAGCCGAAAGTACCCAATGGTACGGACAAAATACAGCATAGAACTAGATCTAGTGATTACGGGTTTGACCCCAACAACAGCAGCCCACCGCCCCTTCGGCTCAATAATGGTTGCTCAAGATATCGTTGGTGGATTAGTGCCAATGGGTTTAGTTGGCACTGGGTTCTCACACGAAGATATGCGCGAAATCGCCCGTCGTCATACCGCCAATCCCGGTGGCGTAAAAATCACAGTTCGATCGCAGGGATTAACAGAGAGTGGTTCATTGTGGCACGGGCGATTCATCGGGTTTTGTGAGTAGAACGATCGCCTCTAAAAAAAAAACGGTATTATGCAAACGCAGATACACACAGATATAGCAACCGCTTTGGAGCTCTCTCAATATCACCCTCATCCCCCAACCCCTTCTCCTACCC
>CASBRB010000398.1 GCA_949127975.1 Oscillatoriales cyanobacterium PMM_0019
AGATCGATCGCCACATTGGTAAGATCGAAAGATAAGTGATAATACCCAACGTAATGTTCATCCCCAAAGGCATCGGGGGCTGGACGTGGTTGGGGAATTTGCAGCAGTTCTATGCGTCCCCCTAGCCCTTCCATCCAGCAGGCGAGGGTGATCCCGGCGGTAAAGCGTTCAGAGACTGTAAATCCCAATAGTTCGTAAAACGCGATCGCGCGAAAAATATTTGCCGTGCGTATCGAAGCGTGATGCATAATTTTGCCTCGAGAGCCACTACTAAAACAACCGAAAATGAGGAGATCGCACTGGCACTCCAGGCTCTTTTTCCAGATCGAAATTAATCACTTCCCAACAAGGCTCAGTTTCAGGATCGGGGCTAAATTCCACTGGCAAGCCATAAAGCCTAGGGTGCGGTGGCTCTGACTGTCCTCGCCAAGGCGTACTGCGCTCTAAATACGCACTGATGAGTTCCCGGTAGCGACTAGCAATAATCACCCTTGTTGCTCGATACCCTTGGGTATAAAGCCTGTCTAGCGCTTCGTGAATCTCAAACCGAATCCCATCCGGATGCGTGTGCTGCCGATACCATTCATTTTCCCACTGCCGCCAGTGACGCCCTGATTGTAAATGAATCAGTTCGTTAATTTTTGGGTCTGCCTCAAAGGCTCCATGACGCGGACATAGATAAGTGTCTGTGAGCGTCAAAGCTGGAATTGTTTGACGGCAGTGGGGGCACTGAATCTCTGAGCCAAAAATCGGATACTGTAAGGCTGGATTCATGAAAAAAGTATTGCCATCTTTGCGCTGTAATAGTCCCATTGACCTGTTTGGTTCTATCATAGCATGACGGCAAATTTATTCGCCCGTGGAGCGACACCTCCATCAACTAAAGTACAATAACTATCTGCAATCAAGCCCTGTGAATAGCGATCCCAAACCTTTGCCGGAAGTCGATTTGTCACCTGCTGCCTTTGTCGCCCCCAATGCTGTAGTCATTGGTAGGGTGAAAATATCTTCAGGGGTTAGCATCTGGTACGGTGCTGTTGTGCGCGGGGACGTTGAGCGCATTGAAATCGGAGAACGAACCAATATCCAGGATGGGGTAATTTTACATGGCGATCCTGGTCAACCAACAATCTTAGAAGACCATGTTACTGTCGGTCATCGCGCTGTGGTGCATTCAGCTTATGTGGAACGCGGCTGCTTGATTGGTATCGGCGCGGTGGTACTAGATGGGGTAAGAGTCGGCACTGGTAGCATTATTGGAGCTGGTTGCGTGGTGACAAAGGATGTGCCGCCCCTGTCGTTGGTGGTTGGTGTTCCTGGCAAGCGGCTGCGCGATGTTTCTGATGCTGAAGCCGCAGAACTGATAGAACATGCCCGTCGCTATGAATTACTGGCTCTGGTTCATGCAGGCAAGAGCAACGACCTAGGTTTCACCAAACTAGCCTAAATCAGTGTATAAAATAGCCCATTTTGCGATACAAATAAAAAATGAGAACTCTGTAAAAATTTTAATCTTTAAGAGAGGAAAATCAGTATGGACTTTGACTGGCGTCTATTAATCGTTCTGCTGCCAGTTCTGGCGGCAGGGGGTTGGGCACTTTTTAACGTCGCACCGATCGCGATCAGACAAGTACAAGCTTTTCTCAACAAATCCTGATTACTGCAGGACTTACGCACTGCCGCTATATATAGCGGGTTCGTAGGGGCAACCATAGGGTAAGGGTAAGGGTCTGGGATTGGGTGAATTCTTACCTTTCCCTCTCCCTCTCCCTCTTGGGTTGCCCCTATATATGCCAGTGTGCGTAAGTCCTAGGCATATATAGGGGCAAAACCCACTTGGGGATTGCCCCTACACTCGGCACCGGGGCAACCTGGCTACCTCTCCAACGAACGTACTGGTTGTCCAGCATTGTCCACTGACTGGCGGATAGCAATATTTGTGTGAAGTGGACTCGTTAGCCCGCAGAGTGTCAATTCATCGGTTCTAGCTGATCGACCCGCAACCATATATTTGGCGTTGGCACTTGACCAAACTTGACAAAGGCGTAGTCACCCCGCAAGTCTACAACTTCACCCTTAGTTTCAAATATGTAAGGCGGAAAGCGCGAATCGCTTGCCTGAGCTTCCAGGCTATTTTCCAACTTTTCGCGGATAGCGCGGACTAAATCACCTTTTTTGACAGCCATGACTTAATTTATACGAGTCGTGTTAATCTTCCATTTCGATTTTAAGGTCTAGGGAGGTCGATCGCTCTAAGTTTGACATTGTGGGCACAAGTGAGCCGATCGCCCTGTCAATTTCATTCGCTCAATCGGGGTACCACAGACGCGGCAAGGTTCACCAGCACGGTGATAAACCCATGCAACGCCCCCATAGTTACCGTTGACGCCCTGCACATTCAAGAAATTACTAAACGTAGTACCACCAGCGTCAATTGCGGCTTGCAAGACTTGCAAAATTGCTGTTCGCAGCCGTTCGATCTGCTCAAAGCTCAGCTCAGTACACAAAGTTGTTGGTAGGATGCCGGAGAGAAACAAAGCTTCATCAGCATAAATATTACCGAGCCCAGCCACAAACGACTGATCCAACAAAACGGTTTTGATGGCACGGCGACGACGGTGGAGTTGCCTCGCCATGTATTCAACGGTAAATCGGTCTGAATTAGGGTCTGGTCCAAGGATTTTTAATCCAGCGATCGCTTCTTCTGGCGGCATGCCTGGTGGCACCCACCACATTTTACCGAAAGTACGCTGATCGACAAAGCGTAACTCATGGGAGTCTTGAAAAAACAGTCGCACTCGCGTGTGTTTCTGTAATTGTTCCTGGGAATCTGGAGCCACCCACAGCAGTTGCCCCGTCATGCGAAGGTGAACGCCCAACCAACCTGCGGGGGTAGATTTATCGGTTAATTCTGCCAATAGATACTTGCCGCGCCGATGCCAGTGGGTAAATACCGTCCCCTTTAACCCAGCTAGGAACTTAACCACAGAAAGAGGGTAGGCAATGGTGCGTGGTAGCAACACATCCCCACCCAATATTTCTTTAGCCAGGGTCAATTTATTTAGACCCCGGCAAACTGTTTCTACTTCAGGCAATTCGGGCACAGCTTAACGTTTTTCAGTTCCCTGATTAGGGCTGCCTTCTACGACGCTGCTACCTTCGCCAGCCTCAGTTTTAGCAGTGGGTTTAGCGTCGCTTGGGGAACCACTACCAGTCCGGCGGGTGCGTTCGTCGATGGTGGTTTGTTTGCCACCGGTACTTGCAGGCGTACCAGTTTTAGCCTTAGCCTTGGGCGCTTCAATCTCTACCACTTCGTCTGCGGCAAAGTTATTGGTATTGACTCCCGCGTAGTTAACCCTCTCAAAGCGGACAATCACTGGGTATTTGATACCGCTCTGATCGACAGTAGCGACTGTACCCACGTCATTAAACCAGTAGGACTCTTTCCGGAGAATGCGTACTTTTGAACCACGTTGAGTCATAAGTCTTTTTTCCTTTACGTTCTTACGTTCTTAAGCTTTAGGGTACTACTCGATCGGGGTTCACTGTAACCTAAAATCTTTAAGTTTTATTGCTAATCGTGCCTCCCCACCCAGAACAAATCGCTGAACATCCCCCAAGATAAGGCTTTCCGGCAAATTATTTCTTCTGTACTCCCCCTGCTCCCTCAGATGGTGGCGGCTGACTCGTGGGTAAGGACAGCTCTACATCTGAGCCACGATCGTAAATTTGAATATCCCACTGCCCGTAGCGGTTAAATTCAAAAGCGACAAATCTACCATTACCGCTAATCGTGGGATGGCGGACTTCGCCTAGAATATCTTCGGAGATCGCTTCAGATTGCCAAGTTTGCCGATCGTAAACAAATACATCTGGCTTGCCCCGCTCCTCAGAGATATAAGCAATATAGCGACCATCAGCACTAATGTCTGGCTGATCCTGGATGGAACTGGGTTGGTTAAGTCCTGGTAGATCGATCAGGCGTCGGTCAAAGACATCATATAGAAAAATGCTCCTTTGGGCACGACGATCCGAGCTAAACACTAAATAACGACCATCGTAGGAAAAACGGGGTGAACTATCGGCGACTGTGCTATTGAGAGTGGCTCCCAAGCTTTGAGTTGGTGGGGTGAGAAAGCCCCGATCGCGGCATCCACCCAAACCTGCTATTATGCAAACAATAAGAAATATTAAGCCACTGACGGTAACAAAATATTTACGAAACCACTTCATCATTCGCACTAGGCAATAGACAACAGTTAACATCGTTGATACATACTTTGCCCCACTGCAGAGCCCAACGCACCAGCGCTACTCGGGTTTTCGTTGATGTTTTCCTCAGAATATTACTGATGTGGTTATCAACTGTACGTTTGCTAATTTCCAGTTGTTCGGCAATTTTGTTGTTGCTTAAGCCGGTCGTCACTAGCTCAATAATTTGCAGCTCTCGGTCGGAAAGTGTCGCTGGGGCTTGAGACTTGATGGCAGGCATAAGGTATTTGTCCCTTAGTATAACTACTTAGTATCTACTTCAATTTTAAACACGATGTTCACCCTCTGGTACGCTGAGATCAGGTTGCGAGAAAATGCTGCTATGTCCCAGTCCCGTGTTCTCTGCCTTGGTGAAATTTTGTTTGATTGTCTAGCCGAACAGTTGGGCCTAACGCTTGCGGAGGTTGAAAGCTGGACATCTTACCCTGGAGGGGCTCCAGCCAATGTGGCTTGTGCTATGGTAAAGCTCGGCACACCCGCTGGCTTTATCGGTTGTGTAGGTCAGGACGAGCCTGGAGATGCCTTAGTAAAGCTGTTACAAGAAGTGGGTGTTGATACTACTGGGGTGCAACGCCATCCGACTGCACCCACGCGGCAAGTTTATGTGTTAAGAAATGTTACAGGCGATCGGCAGTTTGCTGGGTTTGGGGATCGCGACACCAGACAATTTGCTGATGCCTACCTACAAGCATCTAAACTACAATTAAATTTGTTTGAAGCTGCTGAGTTTCTAGTCTTAGGAACGTTGGAGCTAGCTTATCCTGAAACTAGAGGAGCGATCGGCTCTTCACTCGAACTCGCAGAACGGTATGATAGCAAAATCGTGCTAGATGTCAATTGGCGTCCGGTATTTTGGCCTTCTCAAGATGAAGCAAAACCAATGATACTGGATTTATTGAAGCACGTTGATTTTGTCAAGCTTTCTGAAGAAGAAGCTGAGTGGTTATTTGATACCACCGATCCTGGTGCGATTACTTACCGTCTTGACACAGTAGAAGGTGTTCTAGTTACCGCTGGCGAGGAGGGCTGTCACTACTGCCTATCGGAAAATGAAGGACATGTTCCTGGTTTTCGCGTAGATGTCGTCGATACCACTGGCGCTGGTGATGGGTTTGTCGCTGGATTTTTACACCAATTGTGCCAGCATGGGATCAAAAGCCTGGGGGATGCAGAAACTGCCAAGAAAGTTGTCACATATGCTAGTGCTGTAGGAGCTATGACGACTATGAAGCCCGGAGCCATATCTTCCCAGCCTACAGCCTCCGAGGTAGAAACCTTCTTATCCCAGCAGCAAAAATGTCAGTAGGTAGTAATCCTGCTCTGTGTGACCTGATTACTGGTATAATTTCTCAGACTGAGCACCAGCGAATTACCTTTGCTGAGTATATGGAGCTAGTGCTGTATCACCCTCAGCACGGTTACTACGCCACAGGTGCCGCCAACATGGGTAAGCAGGGCGACTTTTTTACATCATCCCACCTCGGTGCCGACTTTGGCGAGTTACTAGCCGAGCAATTCGTGGAAATGTGGGAAATCCTGGGAAGCCCGACGCCCTTTACCTTAGTGGAAATGGGAGCAGGGCAAGGGCTGGTAGCAGCAGATATTTTGCGCTATCTCCATTCTCAGCATATTGACTTTTTTGATAATTTAGAGTATATCATCCTAGAAAAGGCTCCTGGGATGATTGCTCAACAGCAACAGTTATTACAAGACTGGGTAGCAAAGTGGGGGCGTCTTTACTGGCGTACTCTAGAGGAGATGCCAGTTGAGTCGATAGTTGGCTGTTGCTTTTCCAATGAGCTGGTGGATGCCTTACCTGTGCATCAAATTGCGATCGAACTAGGGCAATTACGGGAAATCTATGTTACCACAGGTACAGGGGAAAGGCAATTTGTAGAAGTAACCGATTACCCCCAGCCGGGAATAGCTGAGTATTTTGAGTTAGTGGGAATTAAATTTACTGAGGATATCTACCCAGATGGATACCGCACCGAAGTTAACCTAGCAGCCCTAGATTGGATAAGTAAAGTAGGAGAGCGGTTAAAGCGGGGCTATCTACTGACGATAGATTATGGGTACCCAGCGACTCGTTATTATATTCCTTGGCGGCGGCAGGGAACTTTACAGTGTTACTACCACCATATGCACCATGACGAGCCCTATATAAATATAGGACATCAAGACATAACAGCCCACGTCGATTTTACAGCTTTAGAGCGACAAGGAGAGTTGTGTAGCTTGCAGCGAGTAGGATTTACCCAGCAAGGATTATTTTTAATGGCATTAGGTTTAGGTGAGCGCCTTGCAGCTCTTTCCAGTAGTGAAAATCAAAGTATCCAACAAATATTGCATCGTCGGGACATTTTACACCAACTAATCGGGCCGATGGGATTAGGTAGTTTTGGTGTATTGGTTCAGAGCAAAGGGCTAAGCGAGTCAGAAAAACAGCACGAACTTAAAGGTTTAACCATCCCTAATCGTTGAGGTTCGTAGTTGTAGGTTGGGTTGAGGAACGAAACCCAACATCGTAGGGGCAATCCCCCTGTGGTTGCCCCGTTGGATAAAACGTGAAGTTGTAGGTTGGGTTGAGGAACGAAACCCAACATCGTAATTGTTGTAATTGTAGGTTGGGTTGAGGAACGAAACCCAACATTGTAGGGGCAATCCCCCTGTGGTTGCCCCGTTGGATAAAACGTGAAGTTCTCCCCCACTAACCTTGGGGTTAACAGCAGTTACCTTAAATTCTAGAAAAATCTAGAATTGGTGTTGCTACCTCCAGATTTGACAGAGCAACTCAAGCCGTATAATCGTGAAGCAGCGTAGTATTCTGGTGATTGCGATCGCAGCTATCTTTCTTCTGTTCTATAAAACTTATACATTACTGGACATTAATGAACAATGCACCAACAATGCTGTTTACTTCCTGCTTCACAGTGGACTGTCGGCAGCACCCACTCCACAGGCTAACCCCCCCGAACCAGAGGTTTTTGACAGATTAATACCAGATCTGTCTCATGTATCATCATATTATAATGCTTTTCGCGTGTCAAGTGATGAAGAGAACTCGCACCAACTTGAGTTGGAGAAATTGTGGATGCGCAAAAGCACTCTTCAGTATGATGACTCACTTAAGCCAAGCTTTGAGAATGCTTCTACCAAAATTGCCTTAATGTCAAGTAATGTCCTGTAATGTTCAGTAAATTAGTTACTAGGAAACAACTCCAGGACTTATGCACTGCCTCTACATAGAGCGGCTGTTAGGGGCTTGAGCAGGGGATTGCCCCTAAATATGCCCATTCTGCGTAAGTCCTGTTCTCGTTCCGGTGACTCTGCCCTTGTCCATACCCACATCTTCTATGCTGGATTTGGACATGTGTAGAGTAAGAAAACTAGCTTCCACCGAACACTAGCAGGGCTTTTTCACCCTCATCCCCCAACCCCTTCTCCCATCAAGGGAGAAGGGGAGAAAGATAACACCATCCGATTCTTACTCCCCTCTCCCGGCTCCCCTCCTGGGAGGGGCGGGGGGTGGGTAGAGCCCGGGGTGAGGACAATTTACAGTTGGCAGGGCTCACTATGATGCGTACTTGCTCAAAAATTTGGGTAAGGACAAGGGCTCCGCCTGGGAACGAGAATTAACACCAAGTACAGAAGAGCCAAAGGCTAAACCGGATCATCACCTAGGTCAATTTTTGGTGTTGGGAGTTCTGAAGATAGTGCAGTAGGTATTTGCAAATTAATGAGAAATACGATTTGATTTTTCTCAAAACTTATATTACTTATATTAACTACACTTTTATCAAAGGATAAATCGCTATTAGAAAATTTTACAGAGGAATAAGTTTTATATCCAGCTTCCTCAAGCAATTCAGCGATATCTCGCCAGTTTTCGATTTTGTCATTACATTTACCCACCAGACTTTTGGTATATCTATATATAGTGGCACACAAATCGGTTTCTACTCCCTTAGCATTTTTACCAAGTTTTTCCGCTATTTCAGCCGGACTATAACCGCAAAGCAAACCACGCAGGTGTATTTTCTCCATTGGTGTCAGACGCCTGCCTTTAGCAGATGCCAAGTCTGTGTAGAGGGTTTCTAAGTCCCAATGGTTTGCCGCCTGGGCAAACGGCTCATCTGTATATGCCATCGTTAGTAGGTGTCGGAAAAATACTGATGTAATTCTAACATAAATACTGATATATGTCAATAGGTTGCTAATTTGAGTCAGCTTATAATCGTAGCTAAGTGAGGGAAAAGTCTAAGGCGGGACTATCTGCGATGGAAGCAGTTGACTGTTGACTGCTGACCGTTAACAGTCAACTGCAATTGTTGTATTAGGGCTGCTACTACCCAAGGTCGCAATTACCGTGTGGGTGTACTCTCGTATACTACTTTTTCGCGTTGCTCCCAATCATTACATTTAGCTGACGTTTCATCGTTTTGAGCTAAACATTTTAGAGAGGCAAAGTCGTGATCAAAAAGTTATCTATGGTTCTGGTTGGGGCAACACTGATTGCCCTAGGAGTGGGGAGAAAGGCACAGGCGGTGACTTTTCAGATAGGAGACGTCTTTGCTGGTGTCGGTAACGGTTATATCAAGGAATTTGA
>CASBRB010000399.1 GCA_949127975.1 Oscillatoriales cyanobacterium PMM_0019
GATGGCTCATCTTTATTCAAATTCTTGATGACCATTTCAGCAATTTTATTGCGCCTAGCTCTGGATAGCTGTGGTGGCTTCGGAGGGCGACAATTGATACAATATTTGGGACAGTTCACTGCATAAGTTTCACGCTCGACTCCATGATTGCATTGGGCGCAGATAAACTTATAGTGACGGGTATGAATTAGGCGATCGTGCGCCCGGACGTGGACAGTTTTGCTAGCCAAAATAAACTCTTGAACTCGACATGGGGGGGCAACTGTCGCCTCCCCCTTACTTATCATCGGTTAAAAATTTTAACTATGCTAGAGATTATTACCATTTTTGTAGCCATATCCGCAATGCTTCCAATCCCCGAACATCTCTACGCTTCGCTCAAAGAAGTACAGCAACATTATTTATGCCTCAAGGAAGATTACACAGAGAAGCTCAAACTGACGGAAACCCAGATTTCCCATGTTGAGGCGCTAGTCAACGGAGATCTAGCACCGCCACCATCGCTCTTGATACACTTACAGCAGTTGGAGGAATACTACAGGCAGTTTGAGTCAGAGTTTGCTACCAAGGAATTGGAGAGCATAACTCTGTTATCCCATGTTGAAGCTCTGATTGTCGGAGCAGGGATGCTACAGCCAGAGCCAGAGGCACAAATCGAAGTAAAGCAGGTGGTAGAGCCAGAAGAAGCTTCTACAACCACTGATACCTACTCAGTAGAATCTTTCCTAATGAGTTTACACTCAGCGACGCGGATGCCTCTGAGTCTCTGCCTTCAGAAGGGTGGTGAAATTACCATTGCTGATATCAATGGCTGCAAAACTCTCTCCATTGTCGCTCCCACCAAAGATTTGGAGCAACGAATTCTGAGTAGAATCAAAAGCTATCAGCAGCGGTTCAGCAGTTGGGTTGGTGGCAAGGGTAAAGTTTTCCTTGCTATCAAGTCCCCAACTGCTACTCCCCAGAGCAAGGGCAGCACTGAATCGAGCGACTTGCTCCCGCAGTACCAGGGGATGGCACCGATAGCAGCCATTGAGCAGCTACTTAGGGAAAATCAGGGGAGCATACTTCACCTAGATTTTATCGTGCGTAGCGTAGCCGCCCGTAGGGCATCGCTCTATGGGGAACTGAATCAGAATGACATCGCACGACTGACAGTAGTAGTCAAGGAAGCTCTGAAACTGGGCGTGAAGCAAGGGTTATGGGATGTCGATCCCGATAATCCTACCTGTTACACCCTCAATTATTTAGAATTGGTTGGTTAAGCCGGAAATGTGGGTAATATCTTGAGAGCCTGGGAACGAGAAGGCGTTTGGTAGGGGGGGCAATCCCCAAGTGGGTTGCCCTACACGAGGCAGAGCCTCAAAGGCTTCGTTCGAGAAGGCGTTTGGTAGGGGCAATCCCCTTGGGGAGCACCGCAAAAAAGTGATATGCGAGCGCCAAAGGCCCAATAGCTTTCTCAGTAAGGGCTAAAGCCCTCACTACGAACTAATTTCCCAGAAAAAGTAAAAGGCGTGAGCCTCACTACGAACAAAAAAGTTTTCTCGTTCCATCGCTAAAGGAGGGAATGAGAAAGAACACCGATTGCTCCCGTGGTGATGTTCCCGACTGGTGGAGGCAGAGCCTCCAAAGCTGCATTCCCAGGCAGAGCCTGGGAACGAGAAAAAGAGCCTCAAAGGCGTTTGGTAGGGGCAATCCCCCTGTGGTTGCCCCATATATGGTAAAGTTTTGTAAATTTTTAGAAAAATTTTCCCCCTCAAGCCTGAGAAGCCTATAGAACTTGAGGAGGTAGGCGAGTGCAAAAATTGAGGATTCCACCGATTGTGTGGCTGGTTTTGATATTAGCAGGGGTTTTTTGGGTGATAGGGTGGAAACCGAAACCCCCCACCAATAACCGGACGAGTTTAGGCGATAAATTGCTGTTGTCAGATAACCCCACCGATGATAAAAAAACCGGAATTGAGGATTTTAGTAAAGGAGACTATCAGGGGGCGATCGCGGCTTTCCAGAAATCCTTAACTAAACACCCCAACGATCCAGAAACCCTGATTTACTTAAATAATGCCCAAGCCCAAGATAAAAATCCCCTGAAAATAGCCGTGGGTATTCCCATTAGTAGTAACCTGAATGTTGCTCAGGAAATGCTGAGAGGGGTAGCAATGGCACAGAAGGAAATCAACCAAAACGGGGGAATTAATGGCAGGTGGCTCCAAGTTGAAATTGTCAACGATGAAAATAACCCAAAAATTGCCGAAGAGTTAGCAGGAACATTAGTCAAAGATAATAGTATACTTGCCGTAGTGGGTCATAATGCTTCCAATGCTTCTCTTTACGCAGCACCCGTCTATCAAAAGGGGGGAGTAGTGGAGATCACCCCAACAAGTTATGCTGATAGTTTATCAGGATTTGGCAGTTATATCTTTCGCACAGTTCCTAACACTCGCACTCTGGCAGAGCCTTTAGCACAATATATGCTTAAGACAGCGCATCAAACTAAAGTTGCTGTATGTTATGACTCTCAAGCACCAGATACTGCGTCCTTTAAGGATCAATTTGTCGCTGCCTTTTCGTCTAAAGGAGGTCATGTAGTACCCACAGTTTGTAACTTGGATGTGCCTACATTTAATGCTAAGGTCGCAATTGCCGATGCCGTTAGCAGTGGTGCAGATAGTTTACTTTTATGTCCCCATGTAGATCGATTAGAGAAGGCGATCGATTTAGCACAGGCTAATCAAGGACGATTGGGATTATTTGGTCCTCCTGTCCTGAACACGATTAGAACTTTACAGTTAGGACAAGGGGATGTCAAGGGGTTAGTGTTGTCTGTACCTTGGAGCCCAAAAATTGGAGCAGCACAAGCTTTTGCTAAACAGGCGCTTCAACAATGGGGAGGCGATGTGAGTTGGCGCACCGCTAGCGCGTATGATACAACTCGCGCTATTATTGTCGGTTTGCAGCAAAACCAGACTCGTGATGGATTACAAAGTACCTTGCGAAGTCCGGGATTTGTTGCCACGGGTATCAATGGAGAAGTGAGGTTTTTACCCACGGGCGATCGGGCAGGTAAAGCAATTCTCATTCAGGTACAATCTACCCCTTCAGGATATGAATTTGTACCCATTCAACCCTAGAAGTAAAGGTTAGCATAACCGACAACTTTAACAATGAACAGGACTTACGCAGACTGGGCATATATAGGGGGCAACCACAGGGGGATTGCCCTACGAACCGCTATATGTAGAGGCAGCGCGTAAGTACTGCAGGACTTACGCACACTAGGCACACTAGGCAACCACAGGGGGTTTGCCCCTACGAACCGCTATATGTAGAGGCAGCGCGTAAGTACTGAATGAAGTCTTATTAACTTCCCGACCTTGGCTTTGGAATTGAGGTATATTGTAAAAGTTTGTAAATTTTTAGAGAAATTGTCTCCTCAAGCCTGATAACCCTATAAAGCTTGAAAAGAGATAAAAAATGCTGCGTCTGAATCGTTATCAATGGACTGTGCTGTTTGCCGCCTGGCTGGGTTGGGGTTTTGACATCTTCGATGGCATCCTATTTAATTACGTCGCTCCCAACTGTGTTCCCACTCTCTTAGGTTTAACCATCGGTTCGCCAGAAGCCAAGTCTGCAACCCTGTTTTGGACAGGAGTTTTAACAGCCATTCTGCTCTTGGGTTGGGCATTTGGAGGAGTTATATTTGGGCAAGTAGCCGATCGCATTGGACGCACTAAAACCCTACTATTGACAATGCTACTCTATGCCTTGGGTACTGCTAGTTGTGCTTTAGCTCCCAATCTCTGGGTTTTAATACTGTGCCGGGTTGTTGCTAGCCTGGGCATTGGGGGGGAATGGGCAGCAGGGGCATCGATGGTGGCAGAAGTGGTGCCAGAAACATCAAGAGTAGAAGCTGGGGCGCTGTTGTATACTTCCGCTCCCACTGGGTTATTTTTGGCAACGTTTGTTAATTATCAAATCGCTGGGGTGCTACTCCCAGGAAATCCCGAAACTTCTTGGCGGATTGTCTTTTTGTGTGGGTTGATTCCGGCAGCGGTTGCTTTTATTGTGCGCTTATTTGTGAGAGAGCCAGAACTTTGGCAGTCGGAAAGCCGTGGGAGTATTCCCCCAACAATTCGCGAACTATTCAACTCCAAAAATCGACCATTGACGATTAGCGGGTTTTTGATGGCTGTTACTGCCCTAGTGACGTGGTGGAGCAGTAACGCTTTTATTCCAGTGGTGGCGACTGGGTTGGCTCGCTCTTTTGCCAAAGATAACCACTTAGCTGAAGCAGCTACCTTAGCGCTAGCCGAAAACTGGAAGGTGCTTGCCACTAATAGCTTTAATGCGGGAGGTTTAATTGGCACATTGCTAACAGTGCCAGCAGCTAAATACTTTGGGCGCAAACCCATGTTTAAGCTCTACTTTGCCCTGTCTGCTGTCTCAATGCTGGTAACTTTTGGCTTGCCACTGCCTGACGAAACACGCCTTTACCTGTACTTCTTCATTGGGCTAACTGTTTTTGGAGTGTTTGGTAGTTTCACTTACTACCTACCAGAACTTTTCCCTACCAGACTGCGGGCGACTGGCTCTGGCTTCTGCTACAATATAGGTCGGGTGGTGGCGGCTCCTGGTCCATTTTTAGTCGGTTATGTGGCGTCTAAGGGCGTATCTAGTGCAATGGAAACTCTGTTTTGGATTGGTTTTGTGCCAATAGTAGGGTTGTGCTTTATGCCTTGGGTAATTGAAACCAAGAATGTTGAGCGCCGTCCCCACCCATAGTCTTTAAACTTGGGTGTTTTCTACTTAGTAGGGTGAGTGTTGTCGATCCCTTTGCCGCCCTGCTTTTTGTAAAATTTTGTAAAGTTTTAGATAATTTTTCCACCTCAAGCCTATAAAGCTATAAAATGCTGAGCATTGGCGGGGAATGGGCAACAGGGCCATCGAGGGTGGCGGAAGTGGTGCTGTGAAACATCAAGGGTAGAAGCTGGTGCGCTGTTGTGTACTGCCTCCCCCACTGGGTTTTTTTTGGCAACCTTCGTTAATTATCAAATCCCAGGGGTTTTACTTCCAGGAAAGCCGGAACGAATTTTAAAACATTGGGACATTTTCTTGTTGATTTGTTACCACTACCCAATCGATTCCAGGCAGTTTTAGTCCCTGACACCCCAAATCCTTGAAATTAAGACTCATCAAACTGTCCCGCAGACGGCTGGTAGCCTTCGTATAGTCTCTACTAGATAGCTCTGACAGATTCATCCTCAACAAAGTCTCTGGCGATCGCACTTTCATCTCAAGGGCAATCGCCTGAAACTTAGTTATTTTAAAAAAGCTTTAAAAAGCAGAACCGCATATAGCCTTCATCTGAACTTCTGGTAACCCGGCATGATTTTGTTGGCAAAGCAGAACTTGACCTAAACGCTGTTGGTAGTAAAACCGATGAGCAAACCACCCTACAAATGTACCACCAGCTATACCAAGAATCAGCCCAGCGATAAAAGTGGTCAACAAATATTTTCCGCCCAAACCCCGCCGAATAGGATGCTCCTCCGTAACTTTACTCTCCCTCACCTCAATCCCTCCTGTTGATGCTGCAAAAATCTACCCTCTCTTCTATGAGAGCAAATTTAAAATCCAGGTTGCGTCCCTCTATTGGATGAAGCTAAATCACCAAAAAGTTATGTTTACAC
>CASBRB010000400.1 GCA_949127975.1 Oscillatoriales cyanobacterium PMM_0019
AGATTTTGGGCGACGTTTCCTGACCCTTGGCTCAACCCGTCCGACACGATCGGGAACGGTAGAGATGAATAATCATAGCCAATAAAGCTAGATATATTTTCAGGCGATTTCTGCTAGAAACAGCTACCAATTGGGGGATAAAGTTATTAAGATGATGACGAGTACCAAGAACGAGATAATTCTAGAGGTGGGACACCGAAAGTAGTCCCGGCTTCCCACATGATTGTTCGGAGCAGATTGTAAGCTAAGAGGAAAGTATAAATCTCTTTTCTGACCATCTCGGGAGTCAAACACCGTAAAATATCCATACCCAAGGTAGTTTTTAGGTGTTTTAGGTTAACTTCTACTTGCCACCGACTTTCATAGAGTTTCATTAACTCTGTCAGCGGATACTTATTGACATCCAGTAAAGTCGTTATTAGTTTGACGTGTTTAGTACGGTAGCCTGGAATAACGATGTAATACTGAACTTCACGTAAAACTAAAGTTTTAGGGAGAGCAGCAAACTCTTCTTTCGATAAGCCTTGTGTTCGAGTTTTTGGTTTGTACCAGGTGACGAGTTTATCATTTGAACCAATCCGTTTATCGCGTCGTTGTTCAGAGTTGTCTCGTAGAAAGATGCTTGCGGAATACGGCATCGGCTTGATGGTTCTGTATAAAAATAAAATCGACGTAAGAACAGTAAGCACGGTCACCTACAAGGACGTCACCTGGGTCGAGCGACTCATATAATCGTCTAGCCAATTTTAGATCGTGGACGTTTAAGGTGTCAATAGCCAAGGCGACGGCAGCACCAGTAACTAAACTAAATAATACACTTATTTTAGCTATCGGGAAACCACAACCTGCTTTTTGGCTGCTTGGTTGAGGATAAGCCAGTTGGTTTTCAGGTGTATCCGGCATTGATGCTGTAGACCCATCTATTACTTTTATATGCCGCCCACACCATAATTGAAGAGCAGTAACCTTTTTTTCTAAAGAATCTGCTACACTGCTAAATAGTAGTGCAAATAATTTCTCTGGCAGGCGTTTCCTGGCTTGGCAGTAAGCGCTAGTATCCTGAGAAGGAAGTTCTGCGTTTTCAGCAGCTAACCAAGAAATAATTCTGCTAACAGCATTATGACAAGTTTTATCTGGGTCTAAAACTTGGGATAGAAAAGCCCAAATTATGACGAATGGGTCAAACACCCGACGACGATATTGAATCCCTAATACATCCAAGCATTCTTGAATCTTGGACTCTGGTAAAAGTTCTCGAAATGGCAGTCCAACGCTGTTGGTAAATTTCTCAAGAGAGAATCAGCGCCCGATTGGGCATATTTAAATTAGACATTTTTTGTTTTAGTTCCAACGTTCCAACGTTCCTATCTTGTTTTACAGGAACTTGGAGCTTTTTAAATTCATAAGAAATTACAATGATTCACAAAACTTTACTTGAGCCACTGAGTAGCCTTTCGTCAAGAAGACAGAAAAATGTCTACGCTCCCGATCCTGGCACATCAAACAGCTCTGACTTCACGACTTTTGACCGCCCAATGACGGCACAGGCAGCTTGCACAGTGCCATTCGTCAAACTTGTCCCAGGCTATTTAATTGCAACAACGCCTTGATACATGGTGATCCCCGCATTTTTTAGCTGGCGATCGATCCCCTTAACTAAGTGCCATTCGGCTCAGGAATGGCTCCGGGTTTGGAATAAAACCGAAGCGATCGCTGAAATCAAGCAAGACCCACGCTCTAAATTGGCAGCATTATTCGGTGTTATACCTTTACCAAAAGAGTGGAACGATCGGCAACTACTAACTCTTGCCACCAAATTGGACTCTTATCCCCAAGACAACCCGATCGCTTACTTGCTTGCAGACATTACCGGAAGCGATCCGCAGATATGGCTGACAGAATCTTCCATCCAAAATCTAGCAGCTTGGCTAACAATTCAGGTGCCAGAAGAGTGTAAATCTCTAGAGCGAGTCTGGCAACAGCAGTTCAAAGAGCAAGACGGGAGCAACTTACTACCAAACTGAAGATAAGTTATCGATCCTCCGGCGCTGGCTAGGGATTGCCGAGCCAGCCATTACAAAACTCGGCAATTACCCCCTGCCAATTCCTGACTTCTTAACTGCCGAATTTGACTCTTACTGGGAACAGCAGATCTACCGCACCGAAGCCGCAGCCTTTGATAACCTCATGCCTAAAAACCCATCTGTTATGGAGCGGATTGCAGCTCAAGCCTATAAGGTTTTTAACAATCGACCCAATTTGATTAATAAGGGAAGAGAAGCTAAAGTTTCTGCATATCTCAGCCAACAGCAAAAGGTAGAACTAGGTTGCTGCCAACCTCCACCTCAACCTGAACCTCTGGCTTTAGATGCTAGTCCCAAACAAGCTCTTACCTGGGCTACAGAAAGTTATTTGCCCTTCCGTCGTTGGGAAACTGTCATCAATCAAACTCCCAGCGATCGCTTGGCTGATAGCTTTGTTGAGTGGATGCTGCAACATTACCCAAGCCTGAGGATAGATCCAGTTGACCGTTCAGACTTAAACTACAGTGTTACGTCCTTAGTGCGAAACTTATGTCAAGAGAGTCCCGTACTTTGGGTTGTAGTCGATGGATTAGGCTGGTTAGATCATCTAGAATTAATATCTTACTTGACAAAAAACCAGCAGCTTGCTATTGAAACTTCCATCCAACCTCGCTTTAGTATCCTACCAACCAAGACTGAGTATGCTAAGTGGAGCTTATACGCTCAATTACCTCCCAGTCCACCTAACTGGGTAGATGATATCAATCAAGGCTTTTCCATGCTGGGAATAGGCAAGCGTTATACAGATGCACAAGATAATAAGCTGCACAAGGATCTGAAAGCTAAAAGTCAACAGCTATATTGTTGGGACACGGAGCAGTTCGATCGCCTCTATCATAGTCAAAAAGACTGGAACAATCTCTATCAGGTTCAACGCCCTCACACTCTTGAAGGCATAGCCAAAGAGATCCATTACTGCGTGCAACAGTACCCAGACCCCGAAAGGCTGAGAATTGTTATTGCCAGCGATCATGGTCAAATCATGGGTATGTCAGCACCAATGACACCTTGCCCCCTAGGGTTGCAATCCAAGGGTAGAATGGCTCTAGGCAAAACAGACGATCCCAGATTTGTAGTTTTGGAGAGCGATCGCTACGGGCTTCCCCACGATATTAGCATTGTTAGAGGCTCGGGTAGCTTAGGTTCTTTCAGCTATACTAGCAACAAAGAAATTATTGGTTCTCACGGCGGACTCTTCCCAGAGGAAGTTGTTGTTGGCGTATCCGTCCTCCGAAAAGCTGTACAACGCAGTCCAGTGCTAATATCGTGTCGTGGTGAAGGCAAACCTAGAGAGTCTGGAGAACTAGAGATTATCATTGATAATCCTAACTCAGTTCCGCTTACGGATCTGTACTTGTATATAGCGGAGTTACCTGATTTCAAAACCGGAAAATCTTTAGAGGAGAAAATTCCACCCAACGAAAAAGTATCTTTTAAGGTTACAGTTTCCGACTGGCCCGTTCTTCCCCCTACCCATGATGGCCAATGTTTAGCCTTATCAGGCAAACTAACCTTTCGCTTCGCCAGTGCTGAAGCTGGAAGCGTCGTCCTAGACTCTGAATCTGCAATTATTGTCAAACAAATATACAGCAGTGGGTTTAATATAGATGAATTTGAATGAAACTTTAGCCTACAATAGCGACCTAGTTGTTGATGTTTTCGGCCCTCTAAGTATCGATAAAACTAGGCAGGCTTCTCACATGAGAGGATGCGTTTTGATGCGCGGTCAAGTTTCCGGTTAAAGTAACGATGACCGGACAAAAAACCCTATTATGTAAGAGCAAAGAGCGAAAGGACAGCTTTCACCCCGATGTCAAAACTTTGCTAGTCAGGAGAAGCAATATTTATCGACAAATTTTCAAGCTTCCTCTGCTCACTTGTAGATCGTGTGTTGAGGGTAAACTTATAATTTATTATATATCGAAATTTGGTCAAACTATTAACGTTAATTTCAATAAAATTGCATTTCATTGCTTTCTACAACACCTAGGCGGGCGATCGCCTCTGGGGGTGGCGTGGTTCGCCTCGCCACAAATTAAGAATGGCTCTCCCGGCTTTGTGATGATAAGTTAGGCTTATACACACATATAATGGTCGTTTTAGACTTTCGTTATGCAGATTTTTGTATCTCAGTATACCGTTTTTTCCAGAACTCCGGGAGAGCCAATCTACCCGAAAAAAATCGATCTCGTAACTCTCATTATGGTGGAATACCAGCAAAAAAAATTAAAAATAGGAATGAATAATATTTGCTTAATCTATAAAATTTTTTCCATATATTACTTTAGGTAATTCAATAATTAAATAGGAATAGGCAATAATTTTGGCAATGTTTAAGGTGAAAAATTTTTTAAATCTTTTTTGTTTACTATATTCATGGCAACTGGTTACAAAAGATTCTAAATTAAGAAAAAAAATAGATTGGTTTACGTTTGATGCGTCTATTGATCTAGGATCGAAACGTATTCCTAAAAAAGCTTGATATTCAGGATGTTTTCTGATAAAACGTTGAGAATTTTGCAAAAAAGAACTATATTTTCTTGAAGATGATGAATGGTTTAAATGATAATTAATACACTGCTGATTAACTAATGCTCTTATTCCTGATTTGTAAAGTCTATAACCTAGTTCCCAGTCTTCTAATCCCCATCCTTGAAAATCATTATCAAACAACTGCATTTTATTTTTAGCAATTGATAGATTACGTGCTACAAATAAAATCCAATGTGGAAAATGTAATGAAATTGTTGGCTCACTAAAGTTTTTGTGATAAGCATTCGCCATACGAGATAATAAAAAACTTGTTTCATTTTCACTAAGTTCTTTTAAAATCTTTGCTACGTCATTGTTAAACAATATTTTTGTTTGTTCTTTATTATTAATTAATTTTTGTTTTATGCTTTCTAAATAAGGCTGTGCATTTATTGCTATTGTATAACCAATTACATAATGCTCTTTTGTATTAATTTGGGATTGCAGATGATTTTCTAGAAAATTTGTAGTAACTGGACAATCATCATCAACAAAAACAAGATATTTACCTTGTGAAGAATTTATTCCTACATTTCTAGCCTTACTTAAATTACCAGTATCAAGCTTGACAATTTTTAGAATAAACGGCCATTCTATTTTTGATAAATAGGAGTTTAATTGAGATGATTCTTCATTTTCACCATTACAAATAACTAAAACTTCAAATTGGCTATAAGGCAAAGTCTGTAAGCAAAATGAAAGAAGAGTAACAAATAAATACTCAGGTTTATTTTTAGTTGGTATAATGACACTGAGTAAAATTTCTTGTTCTGAAAATAACGACATAATTTACCTCCTTTAATTATCTTGATAATCCTCTAAGCTGTTGACCAACATCTGTAGCATAATTATCAGTCATACCTACAATATAATCCATAATACGCATATAGGAATTATACAGAGTCCATTCTTTTTGAGGTTTGTTTGCTCCCATGAGTTCTAAAATGCGTCTATCCTTAAATGATAAGGATTGATAACCATCGCAAGAATTGTGAAGGAGGATTACCTATATCATGAACAAGACAAGCAGCCTGGACAGTGTACGACCCCAAACATTCCGCTGTAGCCCTGCTCGACACGATCACCCAATCTCTGGATACCCTAACATGAGTAATAGCAAACGAAGTGACAAACCCTATGGAGGTAGAACCCCCTATGCCGAAGCCTTAACCCAGCTGAATACCGATGCGACACCAACAGCATCATCTACTATCAAGCTCGATGACATTCAATTACCCCAACAGCAGCCCAGACGATACTTCGACCCCCAAGGTTTAAAAGAATTTGTTTCTTCCATCAGACAGCATGGCATTCTCCAACCTCTCTTGGTGCGCCCTATTAAGTCAGGTGGCTACGAACTGGTAACGGGAGAGCGCCGCTATCGCGCCGCACGGGAATTGGGACTAGAAGAAGTGCCAGCGCTCGTCCGGAAACTTAATGAAGAACAAGCATTTCAGTTCGCTTTGATTGAAAACCTGCAACGGGAAGACCTCAACCCGATCGAAGAAACTGAAGGCATCTTGCAACTGCTAGCTTCCCGTTTGGAGTGCGACTCCTCAGCAGTCAAGTCCCTGCTCTACCGGATAAAGAATGCCTTAGATAAAGAGGAAAAACAGTCAAAAGAGCGGGTTCGATCTAGGAAAAACGTTCTCCTAACTCAGGCCCCACTCTCTCACTAACCGAATCTTTAAAGGCGACCCCAGAATCTAGTCCTGACGAGTCGGCTTCAGTCAAACTAACTTCAGATGATTCCGGTTCGACTCAATTAGAAACAACAGCGACCGAATCAAGTAGCAACACTTCGCTTAACCCACACGCAACTCAAGAGCCAACTAAATCGGAAAAACTCAGTCCAGAATCGAGTAGCAACGCTTCGACCGATGTCGAACCCAATCCAGCTTCATCTAGGAGAAACGTTTCTCCTAACTCAGATGATTCGACTTTACAAATAATCAAAGAGGTGTTTGAGAGTTTGGGAAAGATGAATTGGCTTTCCTTCACCACCAAGCGCCTGCCTTTGCTCAACCTGCCCCCAGAAATTGTCGCTGCACTGCGAACGGGAAAATTGGAGTACACTAAAGCTGCGGCTTTAGCAAGGATAAAAGATGAGTCAGAACGAAAACAACTCCTGTCCAAGGCGCTGGCTAACGACTGGTCTTTAAGCGAAATTAAAGAACAAATCAAAACGCGCACTCACTCCGCTCCATCACCATCCACCTCGCCATCGACATCTCTGCCAGACCGACTCAAAGATACTTATCAGCGAATCAAAAAGCAAAAGCTTTGGGAAGATCCGGACAAGGTGCAACAATTAGAAAACGCTCTGAGCCAACTCGAAACGTTGTTGGACAATAATTAAAGCAGGTGAAAGAGTCATTTTCAAGCTAACGATAGGGGCTAGAGGTCTGCGAATCAACCAGAATCAGGGGTCAAACAAGGGAACGAGATGACTTCAGAGTTAGACAAAAGGAAATTGCTCTCATCTTGGCTGGATTACATTTACATCGAGGATTTGTTCTAGTGGTATACTAGGAAGCGTTGTTTCTATGGGAATATTGAAATGGGTATTTTTATTGCCACTGTTTTAATATTTTGGATAATAGCTAGTTTAGGGCGATGTGTTACATTGATGTGGTCAAGAAAAAATTTTTTACGTTTAGATATTATTAATAATAATCACAAGCTCAAAGAATATTATCAGCTAAATAAATATACTACTAACAAGATAGAACTTTTCTTTCTAATCATTATACCTTTATTAAAAGAACAAAATTTAGTTAGTGAGATCGTTGAACATTTTTCTAAAATAAAATATAAACCAAATAACATAAAAATTGCTCTAGTTACTACTCAACGTGAATTTGTTGATTTTCCAGAAAATCAAACAACTTATTCAATTGTGAATCAGGCTTTATCGAATCTTCATAAAGAGCATTTTTTTATACATTACTGTGCTGACGGAAATGACACTTGTAAAGGCGATCAACTCAACCAAGCATTACAACTATTTTTGTCAGAGTTTAAAGAAATAGAGACTGAAAATCTTTATATTGGTGTTTATGATGCTGATTCTCGTCCTAATTGGTTAATCCTAAATTATCTTGATAAAGAAGTTAACAATTACCATGAAGCTCACAAAACTTTTTTACCAGCTTTCCAACAAATGCCAATGTATTTCAATAAGATGATACCATCATGGAATCCAAAGTCAATATTTCTCAATGCTAGAGTTATTCATAATTTAGATTTTGCGCTGACTCGTGAAGTTCCAGCTATGCAAGCATCTATTGATTATCATCTTTGTAATGGTATCAAGTATTATGCAACAGCTTGGCTAACTCATTTAATTGGTCATGGGGAATTTATTCATTTTCCAGTCTTAAAAAAAGTTGTTTTTTTTAGCTCGCCTAGTGCAGATACATCTTTAGGCTATGTGCTTGCCTATCTTGGTATTCCTATAGTGCCAGTACCCTTGTTTGATGTTGGGGAAACTCCTAATAGTTTATGGATGCTGATAAAGCAAGGTGCTACTTGGTATAGAGGAGTGTCACTGTACTGGAGAGATTTTCTTTTTTCTATTAAAATAGGTGATGTTAATAAGATCCGAGCACTAATTATGATTGCCAAAGTTATTTACAATAATTTGGCTTGGGCTATCTTCCCAATTGTAGTATTAATTGCGTTTATAATGGCTCTTTTATCGGGCAATCAGTTTTTATGTTATTTAGCAATTATTGGACTACTAATTTACTTACTCCCTAATATAATTGAAATGGCAGATTATCCAATTATTCAACTTCAGTGTTCAGAGTTTTCTGAAGTTCCGCATCTTCCGTTAATATATAGAATTGTTATGGTTTGCGTGTACCCTCTTACTAAGTTATTTGCTATGTTGGGTCCATGGCTTTATTATTTTAGGAAACTCAAGAGTTTATTTGGTTTTAATGTTGAGTATCAAAAAACTGAACGTTAGATATAGAATAGGATAGTTAATGATATGGATAAAGATTTTTTATCTCAAATGTTTTGTTGGCTCAAAGATATTATTACTGAGTCTGGCGAATTTCGCCTTTGTAAAAAGAATAACCCAACTTTAATGAGTAATTGTTTTGGGTTATCTTTGATTAATTTAATCAATGCTAATACTGATCAAATCTCAATTTTCAAACAACAGTTATGCAAAATTATATTAAAAGCTTACCGTGATAATGAAGACGTATTTCTCGATCCAATTCTTAAACGAGAAGAAATATTTAGCCAATTACATAACTATCATTACTTAGTAGAACAGACTTCTTATTTTTGTCGTCATACTCTCTATATATCAGGATATGACGTTCCATTTAATCCAGAGGCTAAACCAGAAATATACAATCCAGATTGGGTAACAGAATATCTATCTAATCTTGACTGGAAAGATCCTTGGCTAGAAAGTAATAAAGCAATGTTTTTGTTAGATAGGCTTACCTTCGCTAGTTTGTATAGAACAAAAAAAATAAATCCGTTGCCTTCTATTAATGCAGCTTTTGATTATTTTGATAATAGTATTGATTCAACAACTGGCTTATGGGGAACTGACAAAAATAGTGGAATAATGAGAGGAGTAGCAGGAGCATATCATATTATTCCTTATTATCTATTTTTCAACAGACTTATACCTTTTGTCGAGCAGATGGTTAAAAGCGTTCTTACATTAGAAAATCCTGAAGGACTGTTCTTTCCTATTGCTGGTGGATGTGCTTGTGTAGATACAGATGCCATTGGTATATTGTCGCTTCTGTACCACCTTGTTCCTCATTATCATAAGGAAATTGATGCTGTTTTGGTTAGAAGTAAGGAATTGATACTTAATCTTCAAAGTTCTCAAGGAGGATTTGTTGAGTCAGGTGCTTCCAGTTCTCAACGGTTGTCTGGAGTTAATAATAATTCTGGCGATCTACTTGCTCAAATCTGGACATCTGGTACTAGCATGAAATATAGTTCTTGGAGTGTAATGGAGTATGATACTGATCAACCCGATCTATGGTCTACTTATTTTCGACTACTTTCAATTGCTTACTGTGATTTAGTTCTCAAAAAGGAGCAATTGAAACAGTGGAAGTTTGAATCTATACCCGGTCTTGCATTCTCTTCTAGACATGGTTTTAAATAACATAATCAATATGAGGTAATTATATGCCTTCATCGAGTTGGAAACATATTTCTAAAGCTCTTGAGAAAATATATGATTTCTCGCCTAATTCGGTACTAGATATTGGTATTGGTTTTGGTAAATGGGGATTTCTTTTGCGAGAATACCTCGATGTTTGGCAAGGCAGATATAACAAAACAGAATGGCGTATCAAGATAGATGGGATTGAGATTTTTGAACCTTACATTCTTGATACTCATCGTTTGTTATATGACACTATTTTAGTTGGTGATGCAAGAGAAGTTATAAGTAAAGTAGGTTGCTACGATCTAATCATTATAGGGGATGTTTTAGAACATCTTCCTAAGCCAGATGCTCTATTGCTTATCGAACAAGCTGTTCAGAAAGGAAAAGTTA
Organism: Oscillatoriales cyanobacterium PMM_0019; assembly: GCA_949127975.1. Classification (GTDB taxonomy): domain Bacteria; phylum Cyanobacteriota; class Cyanobacteriia; order Cyanobacteriales; family CASBRB01; genus CASBRB01. The sequence continues at coordinate 10,165 of CASBRB010000400.1, forward strand.
TTTTAGTTAATCTGCCTTTGGGTGTTTGGGAACAAGGAGAATTATTTGATAATCCCCATGAAAAGCATATAAGTACATGGACTATTGGAGATCTTGAACATCATAATATATGTTCTCATGATGTCTTTCGTTTAATTGATGGACGTGAGTTTATTCTTCTTGAAATTGATGGTTTAAATAAAATATAAAGTACGGTTTAATTTTAACTACAATGGTATACTATATGAAAACTACCCAACCAATTATTATATTTGCAAACGGAAGACCCGCATATCCATTTTTTGTAGGGGGGGATGGCGTTTCAATACACAATATATTATCTGGGTTGGCTCAACAAGGTTTTCAATGTTACTGTTTGGGGTGTTATGATTTTACTAAACGAGAACTACAAACAAATCTCATCCCAGAATATTTACATCATGGTATTTTAAAAAATTATTTTGAATCAAATAAATCCATTAATTACGATATTGGATACCATTGCCATCTTGTATCTTACAAAGATTTTGCTAATGAATTAATTCATCTACTGGAAAATTTATCTCAAGAAAGTTCTAGTTTAATTGTAATAACTCAGCTTGAAATGAGCAATACAGTTATTCAAATTGCTAACTATATGAATCTAAAATTAGTTTTATTCGTTGTTGATAATACCGAGCCTAATAATAAAACTATTTCGCTACTTGAAGATAACAACTGTATGATTTTTAACTCAATTTTTGTAGCACAATATTTTTCAAAAAATTTACCCAAAAAAATGTAACTTCTGTAGTCATTCCACCACTTATTAATTTTAATGCGGTTAGAGTTAGTTTAAAGAACAACAACAACAACAACAATAAAAAGCGTTTTGTAACAATCATTAATCCAAAAAAAAATAAAGGTGGACAAATAGCCTTGGAAATAGTTCGCACTCTTTCCAATAGAGAGTTTCTGATTGTTGAATTATTTGTCTCATTAAAGCAAGAAGGTTTTGATTTTACAATACTGCCTAATGTAACATTGATGGACAGGCAAATAAATATGAGTAAGATATATGAGCAGACTAAACTTCTTCTCGTTCCTTCACAATGGGATGAATGTTTTGGAATGGTAGCTGTTGAGGCACAAATTAATGGTATTCCACCGTTAGTTTCCAATAGAGGTGCTTTGCCTGAAGTAATTGGTGATGGTGGATTAGTTATAAATCCTCCAGATGATGCTTTAGCATGGATAGTTGAAATTGAAAAAATTATTACAAACGGATAAAAATATAATATTCTATCAAAGAAAGCTTTAAGCAATTCCTATCGCTTTAATGATTGTGTAATAATTGAGCAATATACTCATTTTTTAAGGAGATTGTTATGAATGATGTTCGTAAAGTTATTACTGCTTCACAAAATAAGTGGAATAATCTAGCTGAAGAGGATATCTACAAAGCTATTTGGTGCTCAAGGGGAGAAGTAACTTCAGATTGGGATGAAGCAACAATCCAGTGTTTAGAAGTGATTTTAAAAAGCATTCCTATACAGCCAGAATGGAAAGTATTAGACTTAGGATGTGGTATTGGAAGGCTCACAAAACCTATGGCGGCTAAATGTTCTGAGATTATAGGAGTAGATTTTTCTGTAGAAATGATTGAACAAGCTAAAAAATATTTAACTTCAGTATGTAATGTAAGACTTGTTCAAAATAATGGTATGGATTTATCTTTGTTTGAAGACTCTTATTTTGATTTTGTTTATAGCATGATAACTTTTCAACACATTCCTTCTTTAGCGATTGTAGAAAATTATGTAAGTGAAGTAGCAAGAATTCTTAAATCGGGTGGTTATGCGAAGTTACAAACCTGTGATGGAGATTCTTTTGCTTCAGGCATGATTAGTCCAACACTATATCACGGACATATTTCTAAATATTGTTTTCAGCGTATTCTAAATCAAGCTAATCTTTCAATTATTATGATTGAGATGGGTCTGATTCGTAATGATTGGATATGGGCAACTGTTAAAAAGGATTGACTTGTTCTCATTTCGACCAAAATTGGCAAATTGTCAGCTAAAGCAACGAAACTCGTTCGGAATCGGAACCTCTTTTTTGGCTCAGATTTACTCATAAATTTAGATGCTAAACAGCTTACCAGACACCTGGCAGAAACACAAGCCGATCGAATTCTCATAGCGCAACTTCCGTCAGGATACAACAGCACACGCTCTGTCTTAAAATTCAAGTTAGCTATGCGCGTATGCTTGGGCGAAACTTCAATTTTTTATGTAAGAACATAATAAAGTTGGTAAATTTTTGAGCGTAGGATGCTTAATCTCTCGTTGCATAACATCGAACTTGGAAAAATAAAGTTGGTAAATTTTTGCCGCTTATCGGGTAACTCATCATTAGACAGCACGAAAAAGAACAACAACAGCCAAGCCAGAAAGCGATCGCTCGTCGTTTAACTCCAGTCATTCCCAAAACCACGTCCCCTGCAACGTTGGCGCTAGCCTTGCGGAGCAACATCGCTCCCTACTCCCATTTGCCATCGCCACCAAGAACAGGCTGGCATCTGATACCATCTAGGGAAGCACCTACCGAGATAGCCCTAGCTTGAAGGCTGGGAGTAGTCCAGATCTCATGACAAATAAGAAGACGAATCCGCAAGATACGGAAACGACCGAAGTAGAAGAGCGGGAAGAACAATTCTTTAAAGATCCGAAATGGGTAGAGAAGGCACTTGAAAAAGCAACAGCCATTCAGTTAAATGACTATGAGGAAGAGCTCGCCAGCCTGTTAATTGAACTCGCTTATCATAACTCAGAAGCCAACTCCTCGCTGTTGGGGCATTCTCTAGCGGCTGCGTTTGACCTCTTCATAGCCGCCGAATACTATAAAAAAATAACTTCTAAGGGATGGCTCTACTGTCCGCTCGCTTCGCCCTTACTTATTTATCCATTCACTAATACTTGCACCCGTTGCATATTAAACGGGGAATTCCACTTCCATAAAGCTAACAAACCTGGATCTGGCACCATAGGGGGAATCACCAGAAAGTTGCTGGGCGTCTTCCTAGCACGTCTTTTCGCTCGAACCGATCGCAATCTACAGGTATTGCGTGGCGCTGAACCGATAGATCTGATTGTATGGGACAGTCAAAATAACATTGTTTTGATGGCTGAAGTGAAGGCTGCCCCGCTTACTACTCTTGCCCTGGCGGTTCCATGCGAAACCCAAACTGAGTTGAGCGACGAAGGCGAGGTGATTAATCTTTCACACGGCCCCCTTGACAATTCCTCCCTAGGAAAGTCAGACTTTCACCTTCTTCTGCCACAATTAGATGGAGTGAATTGGAAACCCGAGCTTATTTCTTTGGGAATCAGACCTCCAACCGAACACCAGGCATGGATTTATCGGCAAATGCAGCGGGTATTTAGCCAGGATGAACAGCTTTTCGGACGCTATTTTCGGTTTTGGGAAAGAGCTTTCGCCGCATATAGCAAAGGCGAGTGGGTTAAAGGTGTCGCCCCAGATCCCGTTTACTGGTTGACTAATGCCTGCGGTCAGCCAGTTCCCAGACCGCAGCATTGGCCTGCTAGAAGTAAAGGTGAAGGATTTGAGTCAGTCTCTGATAGCAAGTCCAGTATGGGAATGGACAGAACAGATGATATTAAAAAAGGTATATACCAAGTCTTGAAGATCGGCGCTTCAGCCAAGCCGAATAGTAACGTTACAGTAAAAACGGCTCTGCTTTCTAACATCCACGCAGTTCGTCACTACGACGTATATCTCAAAGACATAAAGGATATCGTTTGGACGCAGACCAGTAATCAGGCAATTACTAAGGCTGGTGAATTGCCACCAGAGCAGGAACTGTATAACCTTTTCGATGGAATTATTTCGTTCACGGAAAATTATGCAAGAGATAGCTGGATCACTGACAACTTTAGATTCTAAGCAGTCGGGATATATACCGAATCATATTGCTCGGCGAGTAGGGCCTGAGGTACAGCGACGCATAAATGCCTTAAAAATCGGGCAAAAAATGCAAGATTTACCGGAAGAGCTATGGCATGATAGTTTTCGGTACTATGTCAAAGAAGATCCCAATCGTCGCGGTGGACCAAACCTGAGAATTATCAGGCTAGATCCCTCTCGACCATCACTAACTGTAACGGCTTACATTTTCAACAAGTTCGTCCACCCTTATGAGAACCGCTACATCTCAGTTCGAGAGGCAGCGAGGCTACAAGGTTTTCCCGATAGCTTGGAATTTATTGGCACGCTCACAAGTACACAGCTACAAGTTGGTAACGCTGTCCCAGTTCCACTAGCAAGAGCGGTGTTTCGTCAAGTTGTTCGACATGCAGAGCTTGTCGGGTTCAAGTCTGGTCAGAATTTAACTGCCATCAGCCTGTTTAGTGGAGCTGGTGGCATGGATATAGGTGCAGGTGCCGAACAAACAAATCGCATTGAAACGCGAGTAGCTATAGACTATTGGCAAGACGCCTGCTCCACGTTACAAGGATATTACAATGGACGCTGTAAAGTGCTTCATCGGAATACGATCTCGATCGTCAACCCATTAAAGCTCTGGCAAGAGGAAACTGGTGAAGATTCAAGACCCGATCTGGTTTTCGGAGGACCGCCGTGTCAGGCGTTTAGTCAAGCTGGTAAGCAGAAAGGCTTAAGCGATGAGCGAGGACAAACGATCCTTGAGTTTATTCGGTTCGTCGATGACTTAAGACCTGGGTTTTTTGTGATGGAAAACGTATCCAACTTGCAGGGAATTGGCGGTGGCACCATCTTCAACGAGTTTAAAGAGCGAACAGAAGCACTGGGCTACGAAGTGACATCAGGAAAACTGCTAGCAGCAGAATATGGAGCGCCCCAGTTGCGGCAGCGCTTATTCTTTTTGGGGAGTAGAAAAGAACTTAGGAAGGTTCAGCTACCATATCCTACGCACAGTGCCACTAAGACTATATTTACAGAACCTTATCTGACTGTTGGAGAAGCGTTTGCAGGGCTTGAGCCACTGCCCATAGGCGGGCTCGCTGATGACAAGTTTTATTGAGAACGTCTCATCTGCTGCTTAGGCTAGGAGGGCTCAAGTCCTCAGAAAGGTTTAAATACATCTGCGGATTATATCACAGGTTTTAGTTATTGCCACCACTCCTAAGGATGATAAAATAGCAGCACCAAGTTCCAAAAGGTAGCAAGATAACTCTGACACTATGGCTCTAGGCAAAACAGACGATCCCAGATTTGCAGTTTTGGAGAGCGATCGCTACGGCCTTCCCCACGATATTAGCATTGTTAGAGGATCGGGAAGCTTAGGTTCTTTCAGCTATACTAGCAACAAAGAAATTATTGGTTCTCACGGCGGACTCTTCCCAGAGGAAGTTGTGGTTGGCGTATCCGTCCTCCGAAAAGCTGTACAACGCTGTCCAGTGCTGAAGCTGGAAGCGTCGTCCTAGACTCTGAATCTGCAATTATTGTCAAACAGATATACAGCAGTGGGTTTAATATAGATGAATTTGAATGAAACTTTACCCTACAATAGCGACCTAGTTGTTGATGTTTTCGGCACTCTAAGTATCGATAAAACTAGGCTGCCATCTAGTGGGTTAACATCTATGGGAGTACCTAGCTTCGTAGCGGAGTGGCTACTAGATAAAATTGTGCCTGGAGCGGGACAACTTACTTCAGCAGAGTTAGAAAAAGTCAATAGCTTTGTCAATAAGGCTTTTCCCAGAAAAGATGACCGAAACGAGATTATCTTCGATCTAACTCAGGGTAAAAGTCATAAACTTATTGCCTTGATGCAGGTACGAGTTAAGCTAGAACAGGGAACCAAGGTAATTCCAGAACCTTTTGCTCAAATTCCTGTCCTTAACTTGACAGAATGCTCCATTCCCACGGAAATTATTGAACGCAACAAAATGCTGCTTCGCCAAGGAGCTTGGGGTAAAATCACTGTTGCCATGCGACCTAACGGTAAAATTGAGGTTATGGATTTCGATCCCTTTCAATGCTCTAGTGTTAACCTCCAAGCTTATGGAGAATGTCGAGCAAAGTTTAATACACAACAGTGGCGAGACTTACTCTTTTGCTGGATGGGCTTTAACCCCCAGCATCCCAGTTACAGCCAGGAAGCTAAAACCTGGATATTAGCTCGGTTACTGCCACTCGTGGAACCTAATTACCACATTATGGAATTAGCCCCTAAAGGCACTGGAAAAAGTTTTGTATTTGAAAATATTAGCAGTAAAGTTACTTTAATTAGCGGTGGTAAAGTGACTGCCGCTCAGTTATTTATTAATGGGAGAACTAAAGAGATTGGTTTGTTAGGACGGCATGATGTCGTTGTTCTAGATGAAGTGCAAAGTTTAACATTTGATAATCAAGATGAGGTTGTTGGTCTTTTCAAAAATTATCTAGCTAGTGGTCGTTACAATAGAGCAGGTTTTGCAGATATTTCCAGTGATTGCTCAGTTGTTATGCTGGCAAATATAGAATTGGATGAGAGATTAAGACCACGAAATGAAGACAATTTAGTTGCCGACTTACCTCAAGTATTTTCTCAGACAGCATTTTTAGACCGTTTTGCTGGCATTATACCAGGTTGGAATATTCCCAAGTTTCAAAGAGAAATGGCAGCCGATCGAGTCGGGTTAAAGACGGATTTTTTTGGTGAAGCCTTGTTATCACTGCGTCAAGATAATCGGTTTTTTTCTTATGCAAAGGAACACACGGTTTTTGACAAGCATGCAACAATTCGCGACCAAAATGCAATTTTAAAGTCAGCAGCAGGATTTCTTAAAATAATTTACCCCCATTTGGAGTTAACCTTAATGGATTATCAGCGGGATTGTCTGGAGCCTGCTCGCATATTACGTCAGAATGTGCGTAATTCTTTATACTATCTTGATGATGAGTTCAGGCAATTTGGTAAAGAAATTTATCTGGAAACAAAGTGAGTAAAAATTTTCTTAGGAACAGGACTTACGCACTGCCTCTACATATAGCGGTTCGTAGGGGCAATCCCCAAGTGGGTTGCCCCTACATATGCCCAGTCTACGTAAGTCCGGTTCGTAGGGGCAATCCCCAAGTGGGTTGCCCCTACATATGCCAGTCTACGTAAGTCCGGTTCGTAGGGGCAATCCCCAAGTGGGTTGCCCCTACATATGCCAGTCTACGTAAGTCCTGATGAAGAAAGTTCGGCTCGACAGCCCGCCAGGGGTTAAAACCCCTGGCTAATAGCTCAAGTCCTCGCTCAAGAGGACTAATCATTCTTATCAGCCCTCTAGGGGTGAAAACGCTTACGCCAGCTCAAGCGCGTCACCCACCATCCACCATATGTAGTGGATCTGCTACAGTATTGAATGTTGAAGCAAATTAATCAAGGAAAACTCATGACAAGTATAAATATATCTTTACCTGACTCTATGGAAACTTATGTAGAGGAACAAGTGGCTAAGGGGAATTACAGCGGCTCTTTCGTACATAGTATGCTAATTTATTAGTCTCAACTGTCCAATCCCTAGCGCAAGCGAGGATTACCGCCCCAAGGCGGCATTGCAGACTGCTTCATAGACAAGTAGTTTCACATAATTCTCGAAGCTCTTGCTGAGCGAGCATTTGAAGATATTTTTCCAGGTAAATTAGCATACCTTTGTACGGAAGACCCAAAAGGATTAGCTGAAATTATCAAACTCCAGGTTGACTCAATGGGCAGAATTGACTTAGAACATCTGGAACAAGTCTGTGTTAATGGGCTGTCAATGCTCTGCGTCATGGCAGCTAATAATGAAATAGGGAATATTTATCCCATCAAAGAAGTGGGAGAGATTGCCCAAAAATATGATATTCCTTTTTTATGCGATGCCTCCCAAGCTGTGGGAAAAATCCCGATAAACTTTCAGGAGTGGGGCATCACTTATCTGGCTATTTCTGCCCACAAGCTTTATGGTCCTAAAGGTTCTGGGGCGTTAGTTGTCAAAATTGGACACCACCTCAAGCCGATTATATTTGGAGGTGGGCATCAGAAGGGGATGAGGTCTGGAACTCTTAATGTTCCTAGCATAGTTGGATTAGGTGAAGCGTGTCGCCTGCGTCAACTGGAAATGGCAGAAGATGAGAAAGCGATCGCTCACTACAGAAACAGACTGCAAACCCTACTACTAGAGAAAATTCCTGGGCTAGTTGTCAATGGCGATGTCACTTCCCGCTTATCAGGCAATCTGCATATTTCTATCCCAGATATTCCCAACAGTGCGATCGTTGCTAGAGTGCGTTCTCGGTTAGCTATTTCTACAGGTGCGGCTTGCTCATCGGGTGTAGAAACTCCTTCCCATGTCCTACAAGCTTTGGGTTTGCCCTCAAACTTGATTGAAGGGGCGCTGCGTATCGGCATCGGCAAATTTACCACCTCTGAAGAAATTGAGCAGGCAGCAGAGATTTTATCTAGTGCTGTCAGCCTAACTCGTAAAGCAATGTATTTTCATAGTTAGCACAAAATATTAGTATCTGCTACAATGCAGATAAACAGATTAAGTAGTATAAGCGGGCATCGTTATTTGTTGGGTTTCGTTCCTCAACCCAACCTACAAGAACTACAAGAACGGCGATCGCACTAAAATAAACCGTAAATCGAAGCAATATTTAGGATAAAGACAATGGCAGTTGAACGTTGGACAGATGAAATGCTTGATGAGTTGGCTTCAAGCGTCGGGGAAATAAGAGATAGCGTTGATGGCTTGAGAATAACGGCTCAAGCGTTGCTACAAGTCGCTGCACAGAATCAGCGAGAGATGGAATTGATGAAACAACGTCAAGCAGAAAACGATCAAAGATTTAATATTTTACTTGAAGAAGTTCGTTACTTGAATCGGCGCAATGAGGGAGAATAAAGAACAGAACTTACGCACACTGAGCACACTGGGCACGCACAGGGGGATTGCCCCTACGAACCGCTATATGTAGCGTAGTTGGTACAGTACTGTAGATTGTCCCGCCGCTACCTGGTAGCCAAATTTTATAATCGTTATTTGTTGGGTTTCGTTCCTCAACCCAACCTACAAGAAGGGCATCGTTATTTGTTGGGTTTCGTTCCTCAACCTAACCTACAAGAACTACAAGAACGGCGATCGCACTAAAATAAATCTTAAATCGAAGCAATATTTAGGATAAAGACAATGGCAGTTGAACGTTGGACAGATGAAATGCTTGATGAGTTGGCTTCAAGCGTCGGGGAAATAAGGGATAGCGTTGATGGCTTGAGAATAACGGCTCAAGCGTTGCTACAAGTCGCTGCACAGCATCAGCGAGAGATGGAATTGATGACGCAACGTCAAGCAGAAATGAAACAACGTCAAGCAGAAAACGATCAAAGGTTTAATATTTTACTTGAAGAAGTCCGTTACTTGAATCGGCGCAATGAGGGAGAATGAAGAAGTAAGATTAACATAGCTAAGATGGAAACCGCAGGAGTTGACACTACTGAGCAAAAACTCAATCACCTGCTGACACCAGGCGAACTGGCTGCAATTTGTCAACAAACCCCGGTTGGCAAACAGCTACCCAATTCCTTGTATGTCCATGTTTCTGCCATTCCAGTCTTGCCCCCGGTGCTGCAACATTATGAAAACTATGCTCGGCAGGTAACTACAAAAGCACAAGGCGCTACTATTGTCAAATTTACTGTCGATCGACCAAAAGTTTCTTATCTATTTTATCCCGATTTTGATACCGATCCTCATCCTGCCTTGCAAGCTAGTATTCAGGTAGATCTCCAAAGTAATGAAGTCAGCTATCGGAACTACAGCAACTCAGAAAATCCTCCTGTACTCCACCGCAAAGAAGCCTTTGTAGCTCCTGACTATCCTCTCTACGAGCAGTTTGCTGAACTTACTCGAAATGAAGAAGCTTTGGGCTTACTGGATAACTCCAATGTGATTGGAACTCGCCAAGGGTGGTTGCAGCGCTTGGAAAAGAACAAAGTCGAAATCCAAGGGCATCTACTCATTCAGCACCAAGCCTCGGCATCATTACCCCGGATAGAACGTCACAAAGCAGCAATTATCCGCAATGACTTTTCCCGCCCTGTGCGTCTAGCTGTGGAAGCTGGCTTATTCACTCCAGAGATAACGTTTTTTGACTATGGTTGTGGGCATGGTGGCGATGTCAACCGCCTTGCCGAAAAAGGTTATATCAGCACTGGATGGGACCCTTATTACTCACCCGATACTCCCCGTACCCCTGCTGATATCGTCAATATTGGCTATGTGATTAATGTCATAGAAGACTTAACTGAGCGACAAGAAGCTTTGATTAATGCTTGGGAAATCACCCAGAAAGTTTTGCTTGTCGCCGCCCAAGTTTTAATAGACGATCGCATTCGAGGTGTGGTTGCCTACGGCGATGGAGTAATTACCAGCCGCAATACTTTTCAAAAATACTACGAGCAGGAAGAACTAAAAACTTACATCGATCGAATCCTTGGTGTTGATGCTATTCCGGTTGCTTTGGGCGTCTACTTGGTTTTTCGGGATGAAGCCGAAGCTCAAAACTTCCGTGCTTCTCGCTTTCGCTCTCGCGCCACTACCCCCAGAATTCGCGGGAGCATCAAGCGATTTGAAGACTATCAGGAGTTACTGACTCCCCTAATGGCTTTCGTAACTGAGCGCGGACACCTCCCGGCTAAAGGAGAATTGCCGCAATCAGCCGAAATAATTAAAGAATTTGGTAGTCTCCGTCGTGCCTTTAATGTGATTTTGCAAGCTACAGATCCGCAAGAATGGGAAGCTCTAGCTCAAAAACGCCGCTCTGATATTTTAGTTTATATAGCTCTGAGCCAGTTCAGTCGTCGCCCAAAGCTGAACGATTTAGCACCCGAAGTGCAAGAAGACATCCTAGCTTTGTTTAGCTCATACAAACAAGCTTGCCAACTGGCTGACGAGATGCTTTTTAGTTTAGGCGATCCAGAGGTAATTGCTGAGCTTTGCCAAAATAGTCAAGTTGGGAAAAAGTTGCCCAATTCTTTATGGGTTCACGTTTCTGCACTTCCCGCTCTCGATCCTCTGCTCAGACTTTACGAAGGTTGCGCCAGTCGCACCATAGGTCGTCTAGAGGATGCCAACTTGATAAAATTTTATATTCGTAAACCCTACATATCTTATTTGTATTACCCAGACTTCGATAACGATGCTCATCCGGTTCTTTATACCAGTATGCAGGTGGATTTACGCGATTTGCACGTCAGCTACCGAGACTATGCCGACACTGATAACCCTCCCATTCTCCATCAGAAAGATGCTGTCGTCACCCCTGACTACCCACTATATGAGAAGTTCGCCAAGCTTACTCGCCAAGAGATGAACTGGGGGCTGCTGGATGACTTCAACGCGATTAGTCATCGTCAAGGTTGGCTCAAATGTCTGGAAGAACATTGTGCTACTATTAAAGGGCATAACTTATTCTGGCGTCAGGATGCTAACCCATATCAACTTAAAGTGATGCGTGCTGCGGTTAAGGCACGTCAAGTGAAAAGCCGCAATGGCGTTGCTAACTCTGAATTATAACTTTCGGAGGATGCAAGTTAAATAAAATTGCAGACTGGGCATATATAGGGTAGCCCTGTCAAGGTGCTACAGTACTTCTGATGTTGGGTTTCGTTCCTCAACCCAACCTACAACTACTATTCTCGTTCCTAGGCTCTGCCTGGGAACGAACATTTGAGGCAGAGCCGACAATAAGGGGCAACCACGAGGGGATTGCCCCTACACTCCGCACCGGGCCGGGCTGGTGCGTGGAATTGGAGGCAGAGCCTCTTTATCAGCGTTCCCAGGCAGAGCCTGGGAACGAGAAGAAACTCGCGATAGACATGCATAACACCTTGACAGGGCTAGCATATATAGGGGCAACCACAGGGGGATTGCCCCTACTCACCGCTATATGTAGAGGCAGTGCGTAAGTACTGAAGACAGTAACAGCCAACAGTCAACTGTCACCTGTTGCAAATTTTTCCAAAATTTGGCTGCAACTAAGTCCTTGTTTCACCCAAAGTTCTGCTTGCTCAATTTGAGGAGCCAGCCCTACCAAAAAGTTATTGTGCTTAGGATTAGCTTCGACCTTGGTACCAGAATTTATTGTTAAATCTGTGGCACAAGCACGTAAGTTTTTGCCTGCCCACCGGGAAAACCAAGCTGCAATAAACCCAGCTTCCAAGTGATAGGATGGCAACTCTCCTTCGGCAACTCCTAATTCAGTGCCTAACCTCAAAGCGGAGTTTTCTGTAGTAACTTTGATGAAACCCTGGTTTTTGTAACTAAAATCTAACGTTAAGCTGCCCAATCCATGTACTGCCCATATTTCCCGCATCATTGCTAAAAATTCCACGGCATTCATTTGGGGGATGGTGGTGTTGTAATAAGATTCTACCTCGCTTCTCAGGCGATCGTAGAAGGAACCGCCCCACCAAAACCCAAAAGTGTATAACGCTAAAGGAGCGGCTTGTCCTGTTTCTTTCCGTAGAGCTATATGGATACTGCGTAGTAAAGTTTCAGGCACTGCTAATAAGCGGTTGCCTTGGCGCGTAGACAATAGCCCGGTTGCCGCCTCGGATTTGACGTAAGTCCGAGGTGCAAAATAGTTTCCTGGAATGCGTGAATTGGTCATTATTGGCTCAAGAATTCGTGGGCAATTTTCAAATAAGGCAGCATCAGGGTAGCATTCTCTTGTGGTAGCTGTTCCTGTACTGTCTGTTGCAGCACCTGATAAACGCGATCGTTAATCTTTTGATGACGCAATGCTCGCATAATGTTCTGCATCCAGTACAGTAAGCGATCCTTGAGTAGTTCTTCATCCTGAAGCAACATTGCCGTTGCACAGTAGCGCAATACTAAAGAAACGTCTCGGCGACATTTATTTACAGTATCTTCTGACAAGGGTTTAGGCAAAAAAGGTGCCCTTTGCTGGACTTTATTTATAACTTTATCTATAATTTCTTTTTCCAGCTTTTGCACTAAATTATAGGTTTCTCTGCGCTTTTGCCAAGAAGCCATAGAGCGATCCAACCTTTGCAGATCTTCAGGGCTAATGTAAGAGCCATCAGAGCGTTCCAGAACACTTTCTAACAGAGTAATCATTCGACCTTCCTGTTGATACAAAACAAAAAATAATCCCTATTCAGGAAAATTTCCCAGCAAATCTTCTAACAGACTTAAATCTTCCTCTTGTACGGGTAAGATAGTCTGGTTATCACCCTCCCACCTAATTAACTCCAGCAGGTTTTTGGTGAGTAAGTTTTCTAACGGGACATCCTCTAATCCTAACAGAAAACAGCCAACAAGGTTATGACTGGGTTCTGGTGTGGTGCTGGGGGCTGCTTCCAAGTCCCACTTAACTGTCTTGAGTAGATCTTCTGTTGATAAGATATCAGGAGCTGATAATCCATCCGATCTTGAAGTCACACTAATTGTATCACTACTCGTCTGACTGACACAATTCCACGTCATTAGCTCCAAAAACTTGTCATTTGAGTAAGTTTCTAAATCCGTTAAGTCATCTAATCCCAAAAGAAAAGGGGAGCTCAGTTGAACTTTAGCAGGGGGGGCGGTGTGCCGGGGAGTTCGCGCCGTCTGATTCTGCACTGGTAAATCAAACGGTTCAACTTCTGTTTGTATACTCCCTTGCTCACTTTGACGATCGCTCCCCTCCCTTCTAGGGCGAAAAGGGGGCTTTGGACTAGCGAACAAGTCTTTGGTAAGCCATCCTTTCAGAATTTCCCAGAGCTGTTTTATTGCAATCATTTCCTATTTATTCAGGTATTTCTTTGCGAATAAAGCGTTTCTCAATGTCCTTAGCAGTTGCTCCAGAACTTAGCCAAAATTCTGCGGCTTTGATGCGCTTTTCTGAAGCTATCAAAAACCGACAAAATGTATTTCCCATTGAATAACACTGAATTTCAGTACTACTCAACCCTCGTTCAAAAGCAACAGAAAAGAATCCAGCCAATAACCCAGCGTAAAGAAAACAAACTGGTTTACCCACATTGCCTAATGTTTTGGCAACTGCTGAATCATACAAATCAATAAATAAAAAGCCATCTTTGATAGAATCTAGATCGATCGCCCATTTTCCCCATCCTTGCGCCGTCAACGGCCACCACCAAGTTTCTAAAGCAAATCGCAGGTTAGACTCTTTAAGATTTGAATTGTAATATTTTTCAAACCAGATTTTAAAAATTTTGGCGTCTTCTATTCCCCACTCTGTGCCAATTAAGTACATTAACCAGCCCGATGCTTCTCCCACTTCATGCTCTAGACCTTTTTGTAACCCTACAATAAAGTCTTCGCTGGTTAAAAGATTTTGCTGGGAGTTCCAGTCGAAAATAGTCCCTTGATTCAGGTCAAAGTTGAAAAAATTATAACGACTATAGTGGCAGGCTTTGGTAAGGGATAACGGAGGAGCTATTTGTTGTGGTGATTGAGTAGTAGATGTCATGATCTTATTTCATAAATGTTGTACTTACTTAACAAATTCAGCTTGAACCGTCGGCGAAAGCGATTCCAGTAAACTTGTATCCAAAGTTGAGTCAATTTTTGACATTTTCTCCAAAGCAGAGCGCAGAATCAACTTACCTTCTTCCACCAGGACTTCTCCTGTTAAGGGATGGATAATATGTAGGTTAGCACGACGACCGATGAGATTTTTTAATTCTCCTATAGAACCAACGTACATCCCGCGTGGGACTTCTACCACAACGCCATCTCCCAAGACGCGAGTTTGACAGGCAAGTCGAGAGTTGGGTTGAGCAGTGGTGATAAAACTCAGGGTAAGACGCTCTTGTTCGGTACGAGGATTAAGAGACTCCATGCCAGATTGAATATATACATGACAGGTAGCACATCTTCCTTGAGCTCCACAAGCCTGGAGAACGTTCATTTCTTGAGCTAGGAGAATTTTCAGCAAGTTTTCATTCTCGTTGACCTCAATATCTTTGTTCAGTGGTTGTAGTTTAATCCGTTTCACTATGTTACCTTTTTATAGAAAAAGAAATCAATCTATCGATTTGAGGAGAAAGGTGCTTTTTTTGGAGTAGTTGGGGAAAATCTACGATCACTCGTTGACATTCCTGGAGAAATGCTTTAGTCCAGACTTGCAAACTATGTAATCGATCGCTTGTCACTTCTTGCGATTCAGGGCAGTTAGGTAAATATTCAATCTTTCCCCAATAATCCACACTCCATTGGTTGAGCCAAGGATGAGTTTCTACAACGCTGCTATGAGCTTTTTTCCAATAATTTCCTACCACTAAAGGTCCAAAGTAACGTTTACTGTACTCGGTTAACTGACTGAGCGCTTCCAGAGCATCGCTCAACTCCATTGTTTCGGGTACAGTAACAACGGGCATCGGTATGGAAAATATTTCCTCTAATGGAGGAACTGGAGGCAGTGCAATTTTTTCTATTTGGATTGGCTTACCCTTTGCCTGGGTCACATTTTCAATAGTAGTACGCAGCTGCTCAAATTCTTGGGGATAGCTACTGACAACATTAGTTATCCCTTGTTTTATTGCCCAGGATTGAAAAAATTCATTAACCACAGGCTGGTTAACTAGCAGGATAATCGGCACTTGGGACCACTTACTACGACATTTGCGGTAAATCTCAAGAGAATTGACTTCGGGTAGGGTTCCCAATATCAAAATGTCTGGGCTCTCTTGATTACACTTATTTACTAATTCTTGATAACTAGAACAAAGACTAACTCGAACGAAGGTTTTTTTTATTTGAGCTAGCAGTGGTTTAAATACGATCGGCTGCGATTCTGCCAAAACCAGGTTTTGACAATGTTTGTTATGGGAGTTATTCGGCGATTCTGTAAACTCATGTTCGTGAAATTTCATTGTTAACACTTGCTTTTTTTTCCTAAAAGTGTACAGGAAAATGACACTTAAAAAGCGTTAGAGGTAAATCCACAATCGGTTGATTTTGGCAGCGTCCAGTTTAACCTTGAATTCAAATATCCCCTGATAGGTGGATAAGGTATATAAAAAATATACTACAGCCAACAGTTATAAAAATGAGAAAACCTTAACATAAGTTTACTTTATTTAATAAATTTTAATAATCAGGCAGGAAGTGGCACTAGAGACGGCATTAGCTCGTTAGATTGATAATTTGTCACATACACCCTTTTGGTGTATTATGCACTGAGCAACCGCTCTAAGATGGCTTGGGTAATAATGCCATCCTTCTTGACTAATAATTCACCCGTAGTGGGGTGAAGGATGTCCTGAGGGGCACGACGATTTTTCAGGCGTTCCCAGATTTGGATTAACTTCTTGGCTGCTTTGTTGTTCAGGTAAAAGACTACACCATCCTCTAGGACATGGGTTTGGCAGGTTAAGCGATATCGTTCTAGATCTTTGCG
>CASBRB010000401.1 GCA_949127975.1 Oscillatoriales cyanobacterium PMM_0019
ACACGGCTAATTTATTAGCAGTCCCCTTTCGGGGTAGATAGAAAGAGGTGCAGTTTCTATCCATTCCTGTTAATAGCCGGAAACGCCTATCCTGCACGATGTAAAGTTCGCCTAGCCAAAGTTATCGGTCGGTACTATCCAAGCAGCACTGTCTTACCCCGTGCTATAGCACCGCGTAGCGTGTACGTAAAACTGTTTAACTACTCGGTTCTAGAGCATGGAACTGGCGTCGTATTCCAAGGTAGGACTGGAACTCTTGCCGATAACATAGTTTCCCCATTACTAGGACGCAAGGCGGGTCAGCTACCTAAAGTTAGAGGCATGACGCCCCGTCTCTTCAGAGCGGGGTGCTGACGGTTTCATCACCTCCACTTTCTATTATATGACTGTGCGCCAAGTAGGTCAAGATGCCAAAAACAAAATACCAAAAAACTTGGGAACTAAACAACCCAGACAAAGTTAAAGAATATTATGAGAAGTCATTTTTAGATAATTTCGTTTTACGGCAGTAATTCAAACTTAAGAGATATGCGCACCTAAATTGATAAGTGTACTATCGGGTGCTAAGGAGAAAACAATGCCTGCTTTGCCTCTAAATAGCCACAACCTACCGTACCCCGATCCCCTTCATGGCATCATAGTCCACTTCGTGATTGCGATGGTGCTTTTTTCCTTCGTTTGCGACGTGATGGGCTATCTGTTCCGCAACCACCGTTTATTCGAGGTGAGTTGTTGGAATCTGTTTGTCGCCGCCGTCGCCGTCTTTTTCGCCGTCATCATGGGGCAGTTTGAAGCCGGTATAGCCCAACCCTACGAGGCTGCTAAGTCGGTACTAGCTTACCACACCCTCACTGGCTGGTCGCTGTCTGCGTTCATCGCTGGCATCACAGGATGGCGCTTCGTGATTCGCGCTCGTAACCCCCTGAAGGTACCAACCGTTTACCTGGGTGTAGCAGCGTTTTTGGTTTGCCTAGTATGCTTCCAAGTGTATCTCGGAAGCCAACTGGTTTGGGTATATGGGTTGCATTCGGGACCGATTGTAGAAGCAACGAAACAAGGGTTGTTGAAATGAAGGCAGAAATTATTAAACAGTTGTGGTTCAAAGTAGGTGCCAACGGACTACCCTACGGTATTCCCCTGCATCCCAATCTGGTACATTTTACGCTGGGGCTGTTCATCATTGGGATCATCTTTGATGCAGCAGGGGTATTTTTTCCCTTAGAAAAACCGATTCTCAAATTCTTGGGTATCGCTAGCCGACCCTCAGGCTTTTTCAGTGTAGGCTGGTACAACGTACTAGGTTCAGCAGCGATAACTTTTTTCACTGTAGGCGCGGGCTTTTTCGAGATGATGCTGGCAGAACCACCAATCGCTCAAAAGAGTGATTGGGGCTTAACAGCGGGTACGACCATGCTGTTGCACGGATTGGGTGGTATCTTACTTTTGGCAGCGATCGTTGGCATGGCTGTGTGGAGAGGGTTGCAGCGCTACCGCTGGCGCAAAGATGCCGTCCGCCAGGTGCAGTGGAGCTACTTAGCGGTGGGTTTTCTAATTCTGGTAGTCATGTTCTTACAGGGCACTCTAGGGGCGCAACTGGGAGACGATTTCGGAATTCACATTACCGCTGCCCACTTACTCCGGCATGGTCAAAACCCTAACTTGCTAATCAAGTAGTAATTTCACAGACTTTAGATTCTATGAAGAGAATTTTAGAAACTGTGCTATTGGCAGTTTACGTGGCTGTAATGATAGTTGCAAGCGTTTGGCTTGGACGGCAGGCGTACTCCTGGATGCCTGTTCCAGCAACCTCAGAAGCGCAACAAATTGACGAACTGTTCAGCTTCCTGGTGACGTTGGGCACGTTCATTTTTCTTGGGGTTATGGGCATGCTGGGATATGCGATTATCACCTGTCAGGCACCCCCAGACGACTACAGCGAGGGGCACCCGGCTAGGGGCAGTCTAAAGATAGAAGCTCTGTGGACAATAACCCCGATTCTGCTAGTGTTGTGGATTTCTGGCTACAGCTTCAAGATTTACCAGAGAATGGATATTGCCGGACCAACAGATATACTGGGGCATAAGCATTTATCTAGTATGCAAGGTGGAGAACCTAATTACACAGCAACAACACCGAGTAAAAGTAACGCCCGAAGCGCCCCAATAATTGAGGTAACTGCCAAACAGTGGGCTTGGGCTTTCCGCTATCCAGACAAAAATGTCACCAGTACCGAATTGCACCTCCCGGTGAATCAGCATATTCGCCTAGTGTTACGATCGCAGGACGTGTTACACGGTTTTTACGTACCAGAATTTCGGATCAAGCAGGACATCATCCCAGGCAGGATAATTAACTTTGAATTCACCCCGATCCGTGTGGGCAAATATCTGCTAAAGGATTCCCACTTTAGTGGCACCTATTTTGCCCTGATGCATGCAAATGTGTATGTCGATTCTCAGGAAAATTACGATCGGTGGCTTGCCGTGGCTGCTACCCAACCGCCAGCACCAGCACCCAATCTAGCGGCGGCGGAACACGCTGAGTCACCAAAAAGAGTCTTCAGCAGCAACTGGTATACTGTTTTGCCTGCGGCTCCTCCTATTGTTAATCATTCCAGTTGATCCGCCTCATTTAATCGGAAAATAATTGATGACAAATAACTCTATTCAAAACATTGACAGCCCGATCGATCCCGAAGGTTCCCAAGGCGAACTTGAGGAATGGTGGCGCTATTTCACCTTCAACAAAGATCATAAAGTAATTGGTATCCAGTACCTGGTGACAGCCTTTATTTTCTTCCTGATCGCTGGCTTCATGGCTATGGTAATTCGTGGCGAACTGATCACCCCGGAATCAGATCTGGTCGATCGGCCGCTCTACAATGGCTTGTTCACCATGCACGCCACGCTGATGATCTTTTTGTGGATTGTCCCATCTTTGGTTGGTTTGGCTAACTTTCTGGTGCCACTGATGATCGGGGCAAAGGACATGGCGTTTCCGTTCTTAAACGCCCTCTCCTTCTGGATGGTTCCACCAGCGGGTATCCTACTGCTGTCGAGTTTCTTACTCCCCGCTGGCACTGCACAGGCTGGGTGGTGGTCTTACCCGCCACTAAGTACCCAGAACCCTTCAGGTTACTTGCTCAACGGGCAATTATTCTGGTGCCTGAGTGTAGTGTTTCTGGGAATATCATCGATTATGGCTGCGGTGAATTTTGTTACGACAATCATCCGGTTGCGGGCACCAGGGATGATATTTTTCCGGATGCCAATCTTCATCTGGTCGGTTTTCAGCGCCCAATTGCTGCAACTGATTTTCCTGCCTTCCCTGACTGGGGGGGTGCTGTTGCTGCTGTGCGACCTTAGTCTAGGTACAAACTTCTTCCAACCCGATCGCGGGGGGGACCCGATGCTCTACCAGCATATGTTCTGGTTCTACTCCCACCCGACGGTTTACGTCTGGGCGTTGCCCGCCTTCGGTATTTTTTCGGAGATCATCCCCGCCTTTAGCCGTAACCCTTTGTTTGGGTATCGATCGGTAGCGATGGCCACCCTCGCTCTGGCTTTTGTAAGCTCGATCGTCTGGGTACACCATCTGTTCGCCAGTGGCACCCCAGAGTGGATGCGGATACTGTTCATGTTTACCAGCGAGCTAGCTGCGGTGCCGACGGGAATCAAGGTGTTTGCCTGGACTGCTACTGTCTGGAGGGGCAAACTGCATATGACTACCCCAATGTTGTTTGCCCTAGGAGGTGTGGTAATGTTTCTTTTTGGCGGCATCACGGGTGTCATGCTGGGGGCGATGCCTTTTGACCTTCACGTCAACAACACCTATTTTATAGTCGGTCACTTCCACTATATTGTCTACAACACCATTACGCTGGCGATGTTCGGGGGACTTTATTTCTGGTTCCCTAAAATCACTGGGCGGATGTACAACGAAGGCTGGGGCAAGATACACTTCTGGCTAACCTTTATCGGTGCCAACCTCACCTTCTTCCCCATGATACCGTTGGGCTTACAGGGCATGGTGCGCCGGGTTGCCTCTTACGAACCGCAGTATCAGTTTTGGAACGTAGTTGCCAGTTTGGGGGCGTTCCTGCTAGGGGTGTCCATATTACCCTTTATTGCCAACGTCGTTATTTCCTGGTTACAGGGAACGAAAGCACCCAACAATCCCTGGTTCGCTACCGGGCTGGAGTGGAAAATTTCCTCACCGCCCCCAAAGGAGAACTTCGACGAGATTCCCACTGTCACTGCTCCACCTTACAGCTACGGTAAACCGAAAACCTGGGCTAGTAGCCCTACTACTGAAGGATAGCTATAGGGGCGGGTAAACCCGCCCCTACTGTAGTTTCAACACCAGGATTCAACAATGGAAAATATTTTTGGTTCATTTAGGCAGTTGCGGCGATCGAGAATTCAGGGGCGTGGTGGTGGTAAACCCGAGGACGATCGGGGTAAAGTATTGTTTGGCGTCCTGGCATTCATGATGTCGGAGAGCCTAGTGTTCATGAGTTTTATCACGGCTTATATCGGGCTGAGATTGTCAACTTCTCCCTGGCAACCACCTGGTGTTTCGGGACCGAAATTGTCTAGCGAAACTATTATTACCTCGGTAGTCTTGCTTTCGAGTAGCTTAGTAATCTATCTTGCCGAACGTGCCCTTAAACGCCGTAAGGTTAATAGATTTCGCTGGCTGTGGGCTACCACAACTGCTATGGGAGCATACTTCCTGTATGGTGAAGTAAAAGATTGGCTCAGCGAAGACTTCTCCCTGTCTACGGGGGCGATCGGTGGTACATTCTACATAATAACGGGTTTTCATGGTTTGCACGTTTTTGTTGGTATGCTCTTGCAGACGATTATGCTTTTCCGCTCCTTTATTCGGGGTAACTATGACAAAGGGCACTATGGTGTGACGGCGGTATCCTGGTTCTGGCACTTCGTTGACGCTATCTGGGTGATTGTGTTCTCGATTTTCTTCCTCTGGCGATGATAGGAACTAAGCTGTCGCACAAAAACCAGAGCATAGTTTATTTTTCACCTGCTTTCAACTTCTTTAAAATTGCGCCAACATAGTTTTCCACAACTTTCAACCGTTCTGCCAATTGCGATATAGCCACTTGCACTTGCTCATTTGTCAAAGGACTTGAGGGGGACTGGATGCGAGCTAACTGGGACTTAAGTTTCTCTCTCTCCTTAATCTCCTGCTGTAATTGCCCCTGCATTTCATCGAGTCGTTCAGTCAGTTTTCCCAAAGCTTCCTGGTTGATCCGTGGTTGCTCTAACTCAGACGGATGTTGCACCTGTTCCTCTAGAGCTGCAATTTTCCTCTGGTATAGCTCTCGTTCCAACTTTAATTGATTTTGCCATTGGAAGCGTTCCCGGCTCATTTCTTGTATTTGATAGCGTTGCAATCTCTGCCACCCTAAGGTAACAGCTCCCAAAGTGGCGATTATTAAGAGTATAAGGAAAATTAACTCAGCCATTTAGATTCCTCCTGTCTTAAGGCTAGATACCTATATAACGACTTACTTATTTTTAGTTTATCTGAAGCAGGATTTTTTCTGCCGCAGCTTCTAGAACACCGATTCAACAATACCTCGTAGAGCGTTTGGCTCTCTCGTACTTAGTGTGATAATAAAATATTATATATAACCGGGACACCTTTGAGGGTAAGGATTGTAGGATTGTAGGTTTGGTTGAGGAACGAAACCCAACATTAAAGTTTGAAAACCTTGGATTTCCCTTTGTTCAAGCGGAGAGCCAATTGATTAGTAAAATTTATCACACTAAGTATTGGAGAGCCAAAACTACAACGGGACTTACGCACACTGGGCACACTAGGCACACACAGGGGGTTTGCCCCTACGAACCCGCTATATATAGAGGCAGTGCGTAAGTCCTGTACAATATTACTTCAGTCCTCAAAAAAGGTTCGTAGTGAGGACTTTAGTCCTCATACCAGCATGGCGCTCGACACATGCACCTAAATAAACCGCGCTCATTTGTAGTAGTGAAATTTTGCAGCATTGCAACGAACCGCCAGGGATTTAACCCCTTGGCAGGACTCTTTATCGGACTGAAAATATCCCAAAAAAACATGTTGGGTTTCGTTCCTCAACCCAACCTACAATCTTGCAGTACTTAAAATATCCCAAAAAAACATGTTGGGTTTCGTTCCTCAACCCAACCTACAATCTTACTTCAGTCCTGCTTGGCTAATTTTTGGAGTTTCTTGTTCTGGGCTGTATAACATGTCGATCGACCCCGTAATATTCAGCAGCTTGTGACATATCCATTGTTAGAAACTTTTCAGCTCCTAAATCCAGTACGACTCCAGATTTAGATGGATATATATCAATAGCTTTGATAATTTCTAACGCTACTGCTTTAGCTAAAAGCGGAGGTACAGAGTTACCTATTTGCCGAAATCCATGCCACTTTGTTGCATGAAATCTAAACCAGTCAGGATAAGAATGTAAACGTGCAGCTTCGCGAACAGTTATACATCGTGGAGTATGTGGATGAATAGGTCTAGGAGAAGTAAAAGCACCTCTATTACTAGCAGTTCCCGCTCTAAGAGTGTTACAAACTCCGTCAGGATCGAGTTTATAAAAGCGACTTATTGGTTCTGTTTTACCATGTGGAGTAGACTCAAATCTTTTGATAGAGTCAAAAGTATGCACTGTTCTCAAACTTGACGTAAGCATGCTAGGCTCGTAGCTACGGGAGTATGAATAATCATTATCTACAGAACAAAGCCCCCGAAGTTGTCTGCCATAAACACTTGGTTTGCCAAAATCTGTAAATACCCAATCTTGTTGATACAGTTCTGGGTATTTCTCTACTTCGGGTAAGTCTTGAAGTGCATCCCAAACAGTAGGACTATCTGGAACTTCAACAGTAGAGTTGAGTTTTTTTCTCATTTTTGCAGGTTTAGTAATTGGCTGAGGATAATTCGGCAATGCCAAGTCATGCCGACATCCCAATAAAAATAATCTTTCGCGGTTTTGTGGAACTCCATATTCCGCAGCATTTAAAACTTGGTAGTTGTCATTAATTTTATAACCATTTTCTCTAAATGTTTTAATAAGCTCTATGATAAATGATTGATGTTTGCGTAAAGCCATGCCTTTAACATTTTCCAAAACAAAAAATTTTGGCTTTAATTCTAAAACTAACCGAATAAAGTGAAAAACAAGAGAGTTGCGAGGATCGTCTAGCAATCTCTTACCAATTAGAGAAAACCCTTGGCATGGCGGACCGCCAAAAACTACATCAATTTCTCTTTCACCAATAACAGAACGCTGTTTTATGTCTTTACCTGTAGTGTTGATAACATCTTGGCATAACACAGAATAAAACGGAAAATTGAATTCGTGAATTGCACAATGAATTGGGTCAATTTCAACTGCTGCCAGTACATCAAAACCTGCTTGTTCAAAACCAAGTGTCATCCCACCGGCACCAGCAAATAAATCAACTCCAATTGGTCGATAGATTTTATTACTAATCATGTTTATCTGGTAAATATATGGAAATTAAGGGTTAAACTATATTTTACATTATATTCTTGAACTGTCAATTATTCTGTGCTATAAAAAATTGTCAGGACTTACGCAGAATGGGCATATATAGGGGCAACCACAGGGGGATTGCCCCTACGAACCGCTATATGTAGAGGCAGTGCGTAAGTCCTGTTTGTCATAGTTCGTAGGGGCGTGTCCCGCCACGCCCTCGGCTGGGGATTAAAGTCCAAGACGGAAAACGTTGATTAAGTTCAAATAATAAAAAACAAGGCAACTGCTACTAGACTTATAACAAGAGCAAACAATATAGCGTATTCTAACTTACGATTTATAAGTCCTGTAAAAATTACTAATCCAATAAAAAGTAAAATAGAAAGCGAGTATACTACCTTTTCCCAACCAGTGGCAATCAACGGATCTTTAGTCACATCTACAGGTCGGCTTGGAGTCGCTTTTTGAGTAGGGGTGGTTTTTTCAGAACCTCTACCTGGAGACAGTGAAGGGGGTGCATTTATATCGTTGGGAAGTGTATCAATTTGGTAATTTTTCATGATAATTATGGTGGGCATTGCCCACCCTACTGGTAACTATGGTATCTCAGGTTTGACTGTTTTTATGGTCTTCACCTAACATTTGCACCAATTTTCTGGCTACTAAAGCGCCTACTAATGCTCCCCCAACCCATTTAACCACATCGCCAGTTTTAACGGGATTGAGGTGATGATTAAAGATTTCCTCATTCAACCATTCAGTGGTAGCTTTGAAATTGTGAATCGGGGTTGGCAATAATTCTAGATACCTGCCTTGACGAATCACGTTACCAGCTTCGCCTGTAACTTCAAAGCGGTTAAACAGGCTAGCGGCACTATTTTCTATTCCTAGTTTTAGCAGAGTGCCGAGTAAGTTAACCTCGGCTGGTTTTAGTTCTTCGCCCATAACTAACGCTTTTAAGTTATGTGCGATCGCCGCCCCTTGCTGATAAGCTACTTGTGCAGTAGGTGGTAAAGAACTCCCCTGCATTGCCGCACAATCACCACCTGCAAACACTTCTGGAAAATCAAGCAGTTGCAGTGTTGGGGTGACTTGCAGCCGTTCGTGCTTGTCACGGTGTTCTTTGGTAATATCTAAATTTTTAATCAACGGATGGGTATTAGTTCCAGTTGTCCAGATGGTTGTCGCTGCTAACAGCTTTTCCTGCTTGTCATTTTGTTTATATTCGACTGCATCCGGACGAATGGCTGTAGCTTCTGCACCCAGAATCAGCTCTACCTGGCGTTTCTTTAATTCTTGCTCAGCGGTTGGGCGCAATATATTGTTGACGTCACCCTCAAGAATTTCTTTGCCGTGATTTAGCATCACTACTCGGATTTCTTCAGGATTGCCGCCTAAACTTTTATACCAATCTGGCAGCAACTCGGCTACAGTACAAGCGATCTCTATGCCACTAGGACCACCACCAATCACAGCTACTGTTAACAGGTTACGACGTTGTTCGGGATTTTCCATTTGAGCCGCCCGTTGCAAACATTCGCGCAACTGTTTATCTAGAGCTAGAGCATCTTCTCCCATGCGCAAAGGCAACGCATTTTCTCGCGCCCCCTCAACCCCAAAGTAGCCCGTTACGCTACCTACCGCCAAAACCAAGTTGCTGTAGTTATAGCAGTTTCCAGAAGCTAATTTCACTTCTCGGTTTTTTAAATCAACTGTTTCAGCGGAATCTTTCACAAAAATGATCCCGCTACCCTTGAGTAGTTCATCGAAGCGAGGCCATACTTGATTGGCATCCATCTCGCCGCTGAAATACTCGTATAGTAAAGGTTTAAAGGCAAATCGCTCCTCTGAATCGATCAAAATTACCGATCGAGGATAGTGGTGATGGCTTAGGTGTAGGGCTGTAAATAACCCGGCAAAGCCACCGCCTAAAATTACAGTTTGATAAACTGGTTTGCTCATAACACTTTTTTGTTGTATGTAAAGGAGACAGACGACAGGAGCCATTATAAAACATCAATCTGTAGGCGATCGCTGCGCCACAATGAAAATATTGTAGCTCTGGATAAATAAAAAATTATACCTCATCCGAAGGAAGACCTCGCCGCTACAAAATTGCTACAATCGATACCATAAAGAGCTCAGCCAGTTTCAGTTTGGTGGCTGGCAGCAAAAATAATTAGATTATACTATAGATAGATACAAAAGGAGAAGGAAAGTACTTCCAATGGATGTTGAAAATTTGAGAAAGTGGTATGCAGCAGGCCATAAAAACTTTAGTGAGGCTAATCTAGAGCGCTCAAACTTAAACTTTGCTTGTCTAGATGGCGCAAATTTAAGTAGAAGTAATATGCGTTTTGCCCATCTAAGGGGAGCTTCCCTGCGTGGGGTAAACCTCCATGAAGCAGTTTTAAGGTCGGTAACTATGCCCGATGGGACAGTTCAAGAATAAAAAAAATGGGAAAAGCTCTAGGACGCAAATGCTGGGCGATCGCAGATAATTATTTACCAGGTTGGAGTAACGGCAAACTGCCAGATATGAGGAGCCATGAAGCATTCTGTATCCTCAATACCTCGGACCAAGATGCCCATGTTGAAATCACAATTTATTATAGCGATAAAGAACCAGTCGGACCTTACCGGGTGACAGTTCTAGCACGGCGCACGGGACACTTTGATTTCAACACCCTAGTCGATCCTGAGCCAATTCCTTGCGCTACCGACTATGCCAGCGTCATTGAGTCGGATGTTCCTATTGTTGTACAACACACCAGGCTCGACTCGCGCCAAGCCGAAAATAGTTTGTTTAGTACCATTGCTTATGCTAGCAATGATTAATTAGTTCGTAGTGAGGACAAACCCAGAGGTGATGAATGTTAGAAGTCACAGATAGCGTCGAACAAATTAACTATGTAGTTAGTGCTGACGAGATGAGTCAGATTGAGGCAGGCATATTTGATGCAGGTATGCCAGTTGCCTCGTTGATGGAAAAGGTAGGAATATCGATCGCTAACCGGATTCAGGAACTTTACCCAGCTAGTGATTTTGCCAGAGTTGGTATTCTTGTAGGACCAGGACATAATGGAGGCGATGCTTTAGTAGTAGCCCGCGAACTTTATTTTAAAGGTTACGAAATTATCCTTTATCGCCCAGTCGAAAAATTGAAAGAACTGACTGGAAACCATGCTCGTTATGTTCAGAGTTTAGGTATTCCATTTTATGATTCACTAGAACCATTACAGGATTGTGTTCTGATAGTTGATGGCTTGTTTGGATTGGGGCAGAAGCGATCGTTAGAATCTCCCATCTCCGATGCTGTTGAACAAATCAATAAATGGTCAAAACCTGTAATCAGTATCGACGTACCCACTGGTTTACATACTGATACAGGAAAAATATTAGGCACTGCCATCCGTGCTAAGCATACCTTTTGTGTGGGGCTGTGGAAATTAGGACTTTTGCAGGATGAAGCATTAGAGTTTGTGGGTAATGCTGAATTAATTGATATTGGGATTACACAAGCAGAAGTCCGAGCAGTTCTGGCAGATGCGCCTAACATTCAGATATTGACTAAAAAAACTGCCCTCGCTCATCTACCTTTGCCGCGCCCCTTGTCTACTTACAAGTACAAAGTAGGTTCTCTGCTGCTAATTTGCGGCTCCCATCAATATAGTGGAGGACCAATTTTGACAGCTTTAGGGGCACGGGCTAGTGGTATCGGCATGGAGTATGTGGCAGTACCAGAATCTATAAAGTCTATACTATCAGCTCACTTGCCAGAAGCTTTGATTATCGGTTGCCCTGAAACTGAATCAGGAGCGATCGCCTCTTTACCAAAGGAAATAGAATTAAGTAAGTTTAATGCGATCGCTTGCGGTCCTGGATTGACGAGGGACGCTAAACCTATTATCCAACAGGTAATAGAAAGCGCGATACCCTTAGTTTTAGATGCTGATGGGTTAAATATCCTAGCTGAGTTGGGAACCATCTCCACACTCAGAAAGCGCCAAGCTCCTACAGTTCTCACCCCTCATGCAGGCGAATTTAAGCGTCTATTTCCGGAAATAGCCGAAAATATGTGCGATCGAGCAAGTGCTGTTCGCTCTGCTGCCCAACAAACTGGGGCTGTAGTGCTGTTAAAAGGAGCGAGAACGGCAATTGCTAACCCTCAAGGCTTTGTTTGGATCGATGCTCAAAGCACCCCAGCTTTAGCCCGTGGCGGTAGCGGAGATGTGCTAACAGGTTTAATCGGCGGGCTGGTTGCCCAAGCGATTTCCCAACAAATTCCAGTAGAATCCCTAGTGCAAAGTGCTGTATGGTGGCACTCTCACGCCGGAATATTAGCAGCCCAAGAGTGTACTGAACTAGGGGTAGATGCTTTCACTCTTACCCAGTTTCTCATTCCTGCGTTGAAAGCTCAGTTGACGTCCGGACTTCGTTAACGCAGCGTACAAAACTCAAAATTATTATGTCTCAAAATCCTTACTTCACAACACTCTACAAAGATAATCCTGGCTATCCGTTATTTGTGTTTCTGCCAGGAATGGATGAAACTGCCAAAGATCTGATGTTTTTTCAAACAGCAGGCTTAGAAGAAGCTTTTGATGTCCGGTGTTTTGTCATTCCAGCCGACGATCTAACTACATGGGATATCCTAGCGGATAAAGTCATAGATTTAACCACAGCAGAAATAGAAAAGGCACGCCCACCATCTGTTTATTTATGTGGCGAATCCTTTGGGGGTTGCATAACTCTTAAGGTTTTAGAAAAAGCAGCCCACCTGTTCGATCGGATTGTTATAATTAACTCTGCCTCATCCTTTCATCGGGTGCCTTGGCTCAATTTAGGCTCAATACTATTTCCTTGGACGCCTAATTTTTTCTATAAAATCTCCTCATTCGCAGCTTTGCCTTTTCTAGCTCCTTTAACCCGACTAGACGATGATGCCCGCAAAGCACTTGTGGAAACAGTCCAAGCCGCACCTAAGAAAACTGCTAGCCAACGTTTAGATCTGATGAGAAAGTTTGAGGTTGACGAGACACAACTAAGTCAGGTTACTCAACCTGTCTTGCTCATGGGCAGTAAAGCCGATCGCCTTTTACCGTCTGTAGCAGAAGCTAAACGCTTAGCTAAAATTTTTCCTAATGCTAAAATACTAACTCTACCTAACAGCGGTCATGCTTGTCTAGTACAAAAAGATGTTAACCTGTGGAAAATTTTGCAAACAGAAAACTTTGTTGGATAATCTATACAGTAGTCCTTGTTAGATCAATCCGGCAATAATGTTAATAGTTATAGCCAGGATAGTTGTGTTGAAAAAGAAAGACAGAACACCATGAAGCAGAGTCAAGCGCCTAATTTCCCGTGATGTTACCTGCACATCTGAAACCTGACTTGTCATTCCAATAACAAAGGAAAAATACAGAAAATCCCAATAATCTGGTTCAATGTCACCAGGAAAATCTAATCCTTGATCTTTGCATTCACCCAAAGGCTTACTGCCATCTTGATAGTAGAGATGGGCATAGTGTCCGGCGAAGATGGTATGTACTAACAACCAAGAGCCAAGAATAGTGGCTATTGAAAGTGTCAGATGTAGGAGAAGCAAACTGCTAGATGTCCCTTTGGTTTGGTGTAGGATGAATGCGATCGCTAATAAACTGGCACAAGCAGCGGCTGTAATTAGGCTCAAAATGACTAAGCGTCCTTCATCCTGTTTTTGAGCATTGCGCCGCATGGATTCTGGGGTTGCTGTAAGCATCACCACCCAGCTTAAGCCCAGAAAGCAAAACATACTCGTATCCCAGATACAAAGTATGCGAGTCGCAGGATGCAACCAGCGTGGCAGCAGTAGAGAGCTTAACCCAGCCAGCAAGATTGCTACTAGCAGGCGGGGACGTACACTCAATTTTTGTGGTAGTTTGGTTTTTGACACTTGTCAGTAGTAAGGTTATATCTGTATATGTAGGTCTTTGAGAGGTAGAAATTCTAGCAAGGCATCAATAGCGGGGATTGCCTGGGACATCCGGCGATCGTGCGTTCCTGCAACCGTAATATAATTTTTCCCCTTTTTTTGAAGAACATCAACAAACCACTGGTGCATTGTCATCCGCAGGTGTTCGCTTTCTCGCGTTCCATCCTGAATGAAACCAAAATCCGGCTCAGTTATAATATATAAATCATAATACCGACTATCTGCAATTTGCTCCACAGCAGAGCAATCCGACCCGATATAACGCCTGTGCCAAATATAAGTGGTGAGGGGGTCGGTATCGCAAATGACGACTTTGTTGGCGCGAGTAGCGAGAGCATCTTCTATAGCTGCTTGTTCCTTGGCAATCTCCACAAACTCATAGCTGTCCCACTTTTCGGAATTGAGCGAGTATCGCCTGCCCTCCCAGTACCACCTGCCGTATTCAGGAACCCACACGGTTTGATAGTGCTGCGCTAGCGCTTGTGCCAAGGTAGTCGTGCCGCTAGACTCTACACCTAGTACGCAGACTCGCTTGGCAAAGTACGCTTTAGCTGGGGCGGTGAGCATATCCCAATATTGAGCCATATCTGCCCGTAACTGTGTCCCAGAAATGGGAAAATTCTGGCGTTGAGGATCGGCAGCAATATGCCGAGCGCCCATAAGTTGCGCCCAAGGTTCTCCGTAAGATTCGGAGGTAAAGGCAATATCTGGCTGGCGTCCCCCCAGCACCTCAAGGGCTCTTTGTGCCCAAGGTTCGGGGGCTTCCGGCAAATCGTCAAGCACCTCGATCGCTTCCACGTCTGGATGCAGGAACCGAATCCAACTAGCTCGGATGGCTCCCGGTATGGCTTGAGGAGGTTTGTAACCAACGAGGACAATCAAATGGTCTACCCTAGCTTTAGCGAAGCGAATTAGGTAGTCGTGTCCTTGGTGGAATGGGTAAAACTTGCCCACCGTGATGCCGATCGTCACAAAGATTTGAAGATATTTTTCAGGTATTGATGTTGGGTTTCGTTCCTCAACCCAACCTACAATAGTTTCTTCGTAGGTTGGGTTGAGCGATAGCGAAACCCAACATTAACCCACCTTAACACTGTTAATGTTGGGTTTCGTTCCTCAACCCAACCTACAATTACTATTAAGCCAAGAAACGCCCATTTTGCTAGAGCTATTACCAGATAGCCATATTCTTGCTCAAATCCAGCGAGCCGGTGGACGAAATGGAACCCAAAGATAATCTGGTCTAAAGCTTACAAAACCGTTGGGACTGCCCAGCCGACTCCAAATATCTGATGAAACTACTAAGCCGCTGAATTCAGATGGTTCGTCTTTGATTAAGTCATCCGAGACTAATTCGTCATAAGTTCTAAAATCATCAACTTCAACCCCGATTAATGCATATCGAAAGGGTGGAGATGATTGTAAGTGTTTATAGAGTAGATTGCTTAGCTCGGTTAAAAGCTGTTCCTCTTCATAAACATTGAGATGCTCACCATCAGCTTTAGTGGGTGAGATCATACACCACCAATTTTGACTCTCACCCCCTGATTCCTGGTTAACGGAAGCTTTGCAGGAGAATTGCTGGCCATCTGATAAAACTAAGGAAACATGGCGGAAGTATTCTGAAAAATTGTCTGCATCTGCCCGGTTCGGGCCAAATTCAGCTGATAGACTAAAAATCCAGGCCATATTTGATATTGTTTAGGAAAACTGGTAGAAACTAGAGTTGTTATGCGATTATACCTCATTTTTATCAATATGAAAAGGGGGACTGACAGACAAGCATTACAGGCAATCAGGGAAATGGGTCAGAGGAATGGGTGGTAGGGGCATACTCATTTTTTCGGTAAAGCCAATATTTTCTATTCCATTACCATTATAATAAAATTATAACTAATATCATACATCTATGCCAACCAGAATATACGTTAATACTGGGCAGATCGCCATTAACGATGGCTCCACTTTTCTCGTTACCGATTTAAATGGTTTCATCGACGACAACCTGCCTCAAGGGTTTTTCGTACAAGATACACGGCTGATCTCATACTACGAAATTTCCCTCAACCGCCAGCGAGTAGTGCTGCTGACATCTAGCAACCTTAATCATCACAGCGCTCTTTACCAATTTACTAACCCAGAATTTCCCACCGTTAACGGCATTTTGCCTTATGGTCGTTTGATGATTAGCATCCGGCGCGACATTGCCGGAGGTATGCACGAAGATATTGACATTACCAACCATTACCACAAACAAGTTAAATTTCAACTAATGTTCGCTATCCGTTCAGACTTTGCTGATATCTTTGAAGTCAAGGCAAAGCAAATATTGACACGGGGAGAAACAACCACAACTTGGAATAACGGCGTACTTACCACCGAATACCGTAACGACTCATTCCATAGAGGAATTATTGCTGAGCCAGTTCGTTGCAGTTCAAATCCGCGTTACGCTAATGGTCGTCTTTTCTTTGACGTTGTTCTCGATCCTGGTAATAAATGGCATACTTGCATTAATTTTACCACCTTAGCTAATGGGAACGTTTTCACACCCCAACACACCTGTGAGGAACCTCATGAAACGGAAGCCTCAAGGGAGAGAGATAACTTCATCCTGGGTTCAACCAAGTTGCACTCGTCCAATGATGAGATTGCAGAATACTATCAACAGGCACTTGTGGACATGGGTGCCCTGCGGATTAAAGTAGAGGACAAGGGGCATCATTTCTGGATGCCAGCAGCAGGCATTCCTTGGTTTGTTGCTGTCTTCGGGCGCGATTCAGTGATTGCCAGTTTGCAAACAATGGCGGTGTATCACCAGTTTGCCCGTGGCACCCTGCTTAGGCTAGCTCAGTTACAGGCAACCGAGGTGGATGACTGGCGCGATGCCCAACCAGGGAAAATGCCCCATGAACTGCGCTTTGATGAATTAACCCAACTGCGTCAACTACCGTATACGCCCTACTATGGAACGGTAGATACTACTATCCTCTGGATTATTACTTTAGCTGAAGCTTATAGGTGGAACGGCTCGATCGGTATGCTTGATGAGTGTCGAACTCCGCTGTCAAAAGCACTGGCTTGGATTGACAAATACGGCGATTTTGATAATGACGGATTTGTGGAATATTTAACTCGTTCCTCAGTGGGGTTGCGTAACCAAGGATGGAAAGATTCTGGCGATTCAATGGTTTATCCAGATGGCAGTTTAGTCGAGCCGCCCATAGCTCTTTGTGAGGTGCAGGGCTATGTCTACGAAGCTTGGCGACGGGCGGCTGATATCTATGAGGTATGGGGGGAAGATGAGCAGGCGAAATTACTGCGTCAGAAAGCTGATGAACTTTACCAACGGTTTAACGATCGCTTTTGGATGGAAGATGAAGGATTTTATTGTCTGGGCTTGGACAACAAAAAGCAGCAAATCCAGTCAATAACCTCAAATCCAGGTCACTTACTATGGACTGGCATAGTGCCGGAAGAACGGGCAGAAAAGGTGGTTAAGCGGCTTTTCCAAAATGATATGTGGTGTGGCTGGGGAGTGCGAACTCTCTCATCTCTGAATCCAGCCTATAATCCGATTAGTTATCAATTAGGCAGCGTTTGGCCCCATGATAACTCATTAATTGCCGCTGGCTTAAAGCGATACGGCTATCATCGAGAAGTAAATCGCATTGCTGAGGGTATTTTTGCGGCTGCTAGTTATTTTGAGGCTGGAAGAATGCCAGAATTGTTTGCAGGAATTGAACGTCAACCTGATGGTTTCCCCGTGCCTTATCCAGATGCTAATATTCCCCAAGCATGGGCGGCTGGTTCGATTTTATTGTTGGTCCGTGCTATTTTGGGTTTAGAAGCTGATGCAGCGCAGCGACAATTACGAGTACAGCCCTCGCTGCCCGATTGGTTACCGGATTTATCACTGACTAATTTAAGTGTTGGTGATGCAACAGTGGCATTGCGCTTCTGGCGGGAGGGTGAGCAAACGCGATGGGAAGTTAGGGATATAGAAGGTGAAGTAGAAGTAGTAGGGTTGGCATTGCGAGCCCTGTCAAGGTGAGTTTCTTCTCCTGGCTCTTATGGTTTTTGGCTGTTCTCATCGGGATGGCAAACTAACTCGCGTGCCTGAGACATTGTCATCGCTTTTGT
The DNA here is from genome assembly GCA_949127975.1 of Oscillatoriales cyanobacterium PMM_0019. GTDB lineage: Bacteria > Cyanobacteriota > Cyanobacteriia > Cyanobacteriales > CASBRB01 > CASBRB01. The sequence goes on from CASBRB010000401.1 coordinate 17,643, forward strand.
TCCTAGCAGGGTGCGACCATCTGGTGTCACAATTATTCCTTGTGCTTCTACAATCGGATCGCCTATTTTCCAATTGGGTAATGTGACGGGTGAGTGGTTATTGGCAACATGGCTCTGCTGGGAAGAACCCCTGCTCGTAAGAGTCCCTGCTCCCGGAATAGCATACCAGCGATCGAAGTCATTATATGGATTCACGGGTAAATTACCTGTGCCTGTGACAGTAAAGCTGCCCCGCTCTCTGTTACGATTCCCGATACAACTGGAAGCTATGGCTTGCGACACAACGATCAAATTACCCCTGATTAAGGTGAGAACATTGCTAACATCAAACCCTAGAGTTGTGATATTCACCACGCCATTGACTCCATAGGTGGAGCTTGCGGTGATAGCACTATCTGGGGAATGGAACAACCCTAGGGTTTTAATTTGAATATTACCGCCACTACCTGTATGAGCATTGGCTGTAATGTTACTGTTTTCCAGGGCAATTAACGGTCCAACATGAAGCGTGAGATTGCCACCACTCCCACCTAACTGGGGTATACCTGTAGAAGGATCTCCTATACCGGCAGAAGAGGAGATAGTACTATTGTGGCGCAGGGTTAGTAAGTCCTGGGCTTGTAGTGTAATGTTCCCACCTTTACCTGAGTTGCTTTGAGTAAAAATCCCACCCAGGTTATCCAGACGGATTGTTGGAGCTATTACGGTGATGTTTCCAGCATCTCCAGTTGCTTGCGGAGAACTACTAGCACCTAATTGGCTAAGGATTGTAATATTTGCCGCCGCTGTGCCAAGTACTTCCACCGATTCCAGAGCATTTACGGTCAAATTTCCGGAATTTCCACCACCATAGGTATTGGTGAAAATTTGTGCCCCACCTTGAACAATTAACTGTTTCGTGTCAATATTTAAGTTTCCACCATTTTTGTTGCTTGAAGTTGTAGTAGTCAAGACACTGCTAAATAGAGGATTGTTTGAAGTGCCCGTTAATTCTACCAAATTGGTGGCAACCACAGTTAAATCTCCCCCTGTACCAGCAGCAGTAGCAGCTCGTACACTTGCGCCATCTCGAACGCTCAACTTCCCTGTGGTAATCGTAATATTTCCGGCGTCTCCTGTGGCTCCTGTGAAAGCTTGAGTAGTCAAGCTACTCTGAATAGGCTGCAAACCATTGGTTGGGGTAATAGGGGAGATGCCACTCAATTCTACAGAATCTGTAGCCTTCACAATTAAAGCACCCGCGTTACCACTACTATAAGTAGTAGCTTGTACCTGTGCCCCATCTCGAACAATTAATTTTCCCGTGTCAACCCTTAAGGTTCCGCCATTTCCGGTTCCTTGAGTCTGAGTAGTCAAGCTACTGCTAGACTGCCCATCTGGGGTGGTGCCAGTTAATGTCACTGAGTCGGTGGCTTTCACAAGTAAATCCCCCGCATTACCACTGCCCAAAGTGACATTTTGTACCTGTGCCCCACCTTGAACAATTAATTTTCCCGTGTCAATCCTCAAAGTCCCGGCATCACCGTTTGCTGTAGTCGCAACAGAAAAGCCACTCGTAATCTGCCCATCTGGTGTCGCGCCACTTAACGTTACGGAATCGGTGGCGTTTACGGTTACATTTCCTCCCCTACCAGCGCCAGTAGCCAAAGTAGATATCCCCGAGCCACCATCGAGATTGAGTTGCGAAGCTCGAATAGAAACTTCGCCACCATTTTGGCTAATGGTATTGGAGATAATCTGTGATGCATCAGTTAGCGTCATGCGCCCACCCTGCACAAAGATATTGCCACCAGCGTCACCACTAGCATCAACATAAGCTCCCTGAGATAATTTAATCTCCCCAAAGTTTTGGATGCCCGCATATCCTAGAGAGTAGCCTTTGTCGGTAGGAATCAGCGTGACTAAACCTGTGCCAGCAACGCTACCCAAATCGACTTGTCCCCCTGTTGCCGTTAAATTGCCGCCGTTAAGGGTAATATTACCGCCTATCAGAGCTAAAGTTTTCCCGGAAGGCACCTGAAGTCCAACGGGCAAGCCAGAGCTGTTAACTGCTCCATTTGGACTGGCTTGAGATTGATTAACAATATCCTTGGGAGTTGAACCAAGCTGCAAGCCAATCGGAACACTGACAGTCAACAAAGGGGAGGTTTGAGGAGCAGTGGCACTAAATACTGTGCCATCGGTAAAGAGTACACTGTTTGCGGTACTGGCTACAAATGAACCGTTAATATTCAAGGTAGCATTCGGTCCAAAGACAATACCATTGGGATTAATCAAAAACAGATTGGCTGTGCCATTGGTTTGGATTGTACCCTGAATATTGGAAAAGGATTGACCTGTAACTCTGGTAATTATGTTCTGAATGTTGCTGTTATTATTGAAAAAAGCTGTTCGTCCAGTCAGAACAGAAAATTGTTGAAAGCTGTGAAATAAGTTTGCACCCCGGTTTGCCCCACCCTCAATTACATCCATATTAAGATTATTGGGATTAAGGTTAACCACAGACCTTTCGGTAGATTTCAGTGTGTTATCGGGAATAATTTGGGCAACAGCACAATTAGCAAAGATGCTGCTAATTCCACCAAGGACTAAAGACATCATTAGTCCTAATTTACATCCCTTTAGCGGCCAATAATGAGCCATGATAATTTTCCAAAACTTTAAATTTACGACACCATGAACGAGAAATTTAATATTTTAGATTTCCCATAATGGAATTGAAGATTTTGCTCTCTTGTAATTATGGTGATAAGCCGCAACTGTAAATAATTTCAAATGGTTATTTACCAATAAATTTTCATTACCACCACAAGTACGGGAGAGCTATATTTAGAAACTATCGTCCTTGCCTCTCCACCGTCGGCGGCTGACTAACACTGCTCCTCCTCCAATGAGCAAGGCAGGGAGGGTGGAAGACTCCGGGACAGAAGTTATACCAGGAAGTAGGGTAGTAGGCTGCGGATTGAAATTACAAGCACTAAGATTGACATTTTTGTACTTGCTAATTCCAGCTACCCCTAGAATATCAGCTCCAGTGAGCAGCTTTCGCGTTCCAGCTTGAATTGTCGGATACTCTACAGCGTTAACATTGGCAAGGTGTACATCGTCTTGTTGGCTTGGGGAAAAAAGAGGGTTATGGTAAGTTGTATTTATCTGACTGTTGGCAAATACACTCGGGTACGGGTTCTGAATATTGATCGTAGAACCACTACCCAACGTCGCTATAGCCGCAGGATTAGCTGCACTCACCCCTAATGCGTGTCCAATTTCATGCATCGCCACCGTGAACAAGTCATATCCGTTCGCGGCATCAGTGGTAAGAGGTGTATTGTACTGCCGTGATACATTGACGGCACCTCCTCCCAGATCTGGATTAAAGGTCAAAAGGTTACCATATTCACTACTTCCTGAGGTCGGACTTGCATAAAATATGGCGTTAGGATCGTCATTAAAAATAATTGTCCCCTCTGTTTCCCGGAAAACAGAGGTGCCATCACTTAGGGTTTTTATTTGCCCAGCTTTGATGCCGTGAACTGCGAGTAAGCCATCTATGTCAGTAACAGAGCCGAAACTACCTTGCGTGGTAATAGGCGGTGTCACGGAAACGCCGAATTGAGCCACTCCAATGTCGAGCGTGAGTTGATCTGGGATGCTAGAGTTAGAGTTATCGTCAGTCCCGATCGCCTGCTCCCAACAGTTTGCAGCAGCTCTGATGGTGTCTACGAATTTGCCTTGACCTATTATCTGGGGAGTTGTTCCTGGTTGTTCCACAGGTAATATTGCCGGATTTGGTAAACTGCCTATATCTCCTTGTCCTTCACCCCCTATACCAGATCCGCCTTTGATCTGGGTAGGTGGTGGGGTAGGTGGGGCTTGTTTCAGCTTAATGTTTACAGCTTGAGCTTCCGACGCGGTGGTGACGATCCGAGTCAAGATCAGGAAAGCGATCAACCCCACCCGTTTCAAACGCAAACCGACGGACAGAAACCAAAAAAACGTAGTTTTCATAAAGCATTTCTCCTTGGCATTCCTTGACAATGTATTAGTTTTTTCAGTGACTACAGTGACAATCTGGATAAAATCCACCACAAGAAAGGCACTAAACCTTCCGCTAATGCACTATTATACGCTAATATCCTAAATCTAGTATAAACTACATCTTGGTGCCAGTACCAAGCGATCGAGGTTTTGTTGATGCGTTTCCCTATTGAAGCGTATAAAAATTTAGGCAATGCTGCGTTCAATCAGGGCAAGGTAGAGGAAGCGCAAGCTTACTACCGCCGCGCCCTAGAATTAGATCCGAACAACTATGAGGCTAGTTACAACCTGGGTGTGGTGCTGCAGATGCAGGGTAAAATAGAAGAAGCGATCGCTTCCTACCGCCGCACTCTTAGCTTGAATCCCAACTACCATCAAGCTGCTAACAATCTGGGGGTTATCTTTCAGAAGCAGGGCTTCCTAGAAAAGGCGCAAGCTTGCTATAGCCGAGCTATTACCTTAAATCCTAATGACCATGAAGCGGCTAACAACCTAGGAGTAGTCTTCCAGACACAGGGCAAACTAGAGGAGGCGCTGACTTGCTACCGTCACACCCTTACCCTCGATCCTAACCAACCTAAAACTTATTACAACCTAGGCGTGGTTTTACAGATGCAGGGCAAGCCAGAAGAAGCGCTTACTTGCTACAGCCGTGCCTTTGCCCTCGAGCCGAATCAAGCTAAAGTTCATAATAACATAGGTTTTATCCTGCATATGCAGGGTAAGCTAGAAGAAGCACGAGCCTGGTTCGATCGAGCAATAGAAATCGATCCAGACTATGGGGAAGCACATTTCAACAGGGCATTAATACTACTGCAATCGGGGGAATATAAAGAGGGATTTGTTGAGTGCGAATGGCACTGGCGACTGCAAAATACCCCACGGCGCTATTTTGGTAAACCTCTGTGGAATGGCGAAGATCTTGCAGATAAGACTATACTGATTCATCAGTACGAGCAGGGTTTTGGTGATACCATTCAGTTTATTCGGTATGTGCCCCTAGTGCAACAGTATGGTGGTCATATTGTTGTTGAATGTCACAAGCCCCTGGTTAGATTGTTAACAACTGTGCCCGGAGTAAGCCAGGTGATATCTACAGGAACAACCTTACCTGAGTTTGATGTCCAAACACCACTTTTGAGTTTGCCTAGAATTCTGGGTACAACATTAGAAACTATTCCCGTGCAAATACCTTATCTAATACCACCATTATCTTCAATTCAGATTCCTCTACCTGCGGGGACCCAGTTTAAGATAGGAATTGTGTGGGCAAGTGGCTATTATCAACAAGCACTAGAAGCTTCCCAGAATTATCATAAAAGATCTTGTCCTCTAAGTCTGTTTATCGAGCTATTAGCTATAGATGGGATTAGCTTATATAGTTTGCAAATTGGTAGGAACAGCGCCGATATAGATGGGTATCGTCATGAAACACGACTACAAGATTTAAGTAATCAAATTGATGATTTTGCTGATACTGCCGCAGCAATAGCACAGCTTGATTTAGTAATTAGTGTAGATACCGCTGTTGCTCACCTAGCAGGAGCATTAGGTAAACCCGTATGGGTGCTGTTGCCCTTTGTTCCAGATTGGCGTTGGCTGTTTAATCGAGAAGACAGCCCGTGGTATCCCAGTATGCGCCTGTTTTGTCAAGAATATCCTGGGGATTGGTCTAGTGTGTTTGCAAAGGTATTTGAAAAATTGCATAGTTTAGTAAAAATCACTTAAATGGCTCAGAGGGCAACCACGGGGGGATTGCCCCTACAAACTGCTATATCTAGAGGCAGCAAATATCGGGGCAACCACAGGGGGATTGCCCCTACAAACTGCTATATGCTAAGGTTGCTGAGTAGCGATCGCCAACTTCAGATCTTTAATATGACGTAATCGATCCATCACCTCTACCACTTGCCCGTGTTTAACATCTTTATCAGCATTCAAGATAATCAGAGATTCCCGATTATTTTGGACTAGATGACGGACTTCTCCTTCCAAAGCATCTAGCTGAATAGGCTGACGGTTTAGAGCTAAATGTCCATCTGGAGCGATCGTTACAGTAATTTGTGTGGGGTTCTGAGTTTGAGCAGTTATCGCCTTAGGTAAATTAACGGATAGTCCATTTGACTGAGTGAGAAACAAACTAGACATAATAAAAAAAGTCAACAGCGCAAACATCACATCAATCAGCGGTACAATATTTATTTGTAGAGGTGGTTCCGGTTCATCGGGTAGGCGCATAATACTTATCTCCTCGTTCATAGCGACGGCGATAAAGCAGTTCCAACTGTCCACCATACTGCTGAATTTGCGCTAGCTGGCGTTGGTAAAAAGCCCGAAATGCATTAGCAAAAAACACCGTAAAAATAGCAACAATTAATCCGGTAGCTGTAGCAACGAGAGCCTCACTAATCCCCGCAGACACAGCCGTAGTTTTGCTACCACTCACATCACCTATTTTCAGGGAAGCAAAAGAGCTAATTAACCCCAAAATAGTACCTAAAAGACCAAGTAGGGGAGCTAGACTAACAATTGTCTCAAATACACTGTTAAATCGTTTGAGGAGGGGGATTTCTGCTTGCGCCTCACTTTCTAGGGCAAGGCGAAATTCTTCGGGAGTAGCTTCTTCGAGTTCCAAAGCAGCTAGAAAAATCCGAGAGATAGGTAAATCGGTATTCTTCTGTAGCTTACTCATCGCACCAACAACATTATTGTGCCGATAAAGGTTCAGAACATCCCGCACCACGCGAGTTTGGCGTCGATTAATGCGAAACCAAAAAGTCGATCGTTCTATTATCAGAGCCAACGCTAGTATAGAAAATCCTAGCAGTGGCAACATCACCAAGCCACCCGCCTCAAAAAGATAATCAATAACCATATCTTGCCTGCTAGGTCAATTCAGCACTTAGAGCAACTACATCAATAGACGGCTGAACCACCATTTTTGTTTCAACGTCAGGTTCCAAAAAACTGGGCATATATAGGGCAACCACAGGGGGATTGCCCCTACGAACCGCTATATGTAGAAGCAGTCCGTAAATCCTGTTCATAAAACCGGGAGCAACGCAAAAAAGTGATATGCGAGCGCCAAAAGCCCAATAGCTTTCTCAGTAAGGGCTAAAGCCCTCACTACGAACTAATTTCCAAGAAAAAGTTAAAGGGCTTTAGCCCTCAGTAAGGTGTTAGCCCTTACTACGAACGAAAAAGCTTGTAGAGAGGGCTAAAGCCCTCAGTAAGCGCTCACGACTTCTCACTTTTTGGCGTTGCTCCCATAAAACCTCTGTGCCGCAATGCGATTAAAAAAAAGCTAAGCCAAAGCCCAACCGACTAAATTATTGAGACCAAATACTTCTCCAAAAAGGAGTCTGCTGACTGTGAACAACATCAAGCTTCTTGCGAATATCATCAACATTCCACC
>CASBRB010000402.1 GCA_949127975.1 Oscillatoriales cyanobacterium PMM_0019
GGGAGAAGGGGCTGGGGGATGAGGGTGATAATAGAGAGCGAATTATCTCGCTTTGTTCGGTGGAAGCTCGTTTTATTTAGGTGGATGTATCGAGCGCGACGGTGTAGTAAGGACTTTAGTCCTTGCTACGAGCCTTTGAGGACTAAGGTAAGATTGTAGGTTGGTGTGGAACGAAACTAGCTGATGGTTAACCCAAACTACATAGTATGGGATGGGAGTAAGTCAATTAACTCCAGCACAGGATCTGATGTATTAAAATATATATTAACCATTTTTAGCTCTGACTATGCTGGATAAGAACATTATCGAAAAAATCAATAAGCTTTTAGCGCTAGCTAATTCATCCAACGAAAACGAGGCGGCAGTAGCTGTTGAAAAAGCATCTCTTTTGCTGGCTCAGTACAATTTGAGCTTAGCAGACTTGGGTAGCGATGACTTGACTGATATTACCGAATTAGTGGTTGAAACAACCAGTAAATTTATTAGTTGGAAAATGTTACTTTTATCTGGGATCGCTGAGGCAAATGGCTGTCAGGCGTTGCGGAATAATTACAAGGGTAACATGAAATTAATTGGCAGCCATGCCAGTTTAATTGTCTGCCAAAATCTTTACGACTATTTAAGCAAGGCTATCGATCGACGTGCCAAGTATCGTCAGGGGAGGGGACGCGCCTATCTGAATGCTTTTAGAGTCGGATGTGCTACTAGATTAAGCCAAAGACTGGCAGATCAAAGACAGGAAATCGAAAACTCTGGCATTGCTGGTAGTAGCGAGGCAGCAGCAACTCCGGCAATAGTAGTGCGCTCGATGTTTGAGAAAAGTGAGTCAGCAATTGCCGAGTATTTAAAACAGCAAGGAGTTCAAATCAAAACTCAATCCTATCAATTAAGCAGTGAATTGGGCTTTAATTCTGGCTATCAAGTGGGAGATCAGATTAGTTTACATAAGCAAATGCAGGCTGGGAATAGCATCAAGAGATTGAACGAACAAATTGGTGAAGATGATTAAATGTTGAATTTTGACATTTTACCGTCAATTATTAATGAATAATTAGGGTAAACAAGCTAGAACGCCAGAATATTTTTTTTATCGAATAAGAATCCAGGCGGTCCTCGTCCTGTCTCCTGACTCCTGACTCCTGACTCCTGACTCCTGTCTCCTGTCTATATTTGGCTCTGAGAAAAGGAACTATACAGACAGAGACTGTTGGTGATAGCCCCATGTATACAATCACTTTTGTCAGCTCCAGTAGCGCCACCTCTGTTTGCATGGATCAAAACCTGCTGCGACAAATATTGAGTAATTTGCTGTCGAATGCCATCAAGTATTCTCCTCAAGGTGGCGCTATTCGGTTGGAGTTACAATGTGTTGGAGAAAACGCCATCTTCCGCATTCAAGACAACGGGATCGGCATCTCAACAAAAGACCAAGAACATTTATTTACAGCTTTCCATCGTGGCAGCAATATCGGTAAAATCTCTGGGACTGGACTTGGATTAGCCATTGTCAAGAAGTCTGTAGACTTATACGGTGGTACGATCGCCGTTAACAGTGAAGTCGGAGTTGGCTCTACCTTTACCGTCACCCTGCCATTATTACTTCCCCTGTAGGTTGGGTTGAGGAACGAAACCCAACATTGGACTTTAGTCCCAATCCAGGGCTAAAGCCCTTACTACAAACCTTGCCTTGAGTTGTAGTTGAGGAACGAAACCCAACATTGGACTTTAGTCCCAACGATTATAATTATCAAAAGACTTTGTAAAAAAATCGCTGTAGGAGCAATAAAATGGCTGGAGCAAACAAAATAGCTGTTGTTACAGGTGGTAATCGTGGATTAGGGTTTGAAACTTGTCGCCAGTTGGCAAAACTTGGAATTCAAGTTATTCTCACCAGTCGCGAGGAAGCAAAGGGTAAAGCGGCTATTGAGAAACTGGAAGCCGAGGGTTTAGATGTTAACTATCAGCAGCTTGATGTTACTAACTCTGAGAGCATTCAGCGTCTTGCTGAGTTGGTTAGCGAGCAATTTGGGTATCTGGATATTCTGGTAAATAACGCAGGAATACTGCTAGAGCAATTAGCAGATGGAGACGATAGCATATTCAACGCTGAGATTGATACATTGCATCAAACAATCGAAACAAATTTATACGGTCCTTTGTTGCTTTGTCAGGCTTTGGTTCCGCTGATGAAAAAGCATAATTATGGGCGAGTTGTCAATGTATCTTCGGGAGCAGGGCAGTTATCTGATATGCATAGTGGCTACCCTACATATCGGATTTCTAAAACGGCTCTTAATGCAGTAACGCGAATTTTTGCCAGCGAGTTAACAGGAACCAATATTTTAGTGAATTCAGTCTGCCCTGGCTGGGTGAGAACTGATATGGGTGGCTCCAATGCTACACGGACGCTTGAGCAAGGCGTTGATACAATAGTATGGTTGGCAACCCTTCCAGATAACAGTCCCACAGGCGGATTCTTTCGAGACAGGAAGCCTATTGCTTGGTAGATGCCGATCGGGCGTCTAAACAATTAATGTAGTAGATGGGGCTAAGCTCAACTACATCGGGGACTCAAAATGTTCACAAAAACGGAACACTATGTACGTGCTACCCAGCTAGCTGATGTCCTCGCTACTGGTAGCTTAGTTATATATATCGAAGGGCATACACTGTTATTATGTAGTTCCGGTGATAAAATTTATGCCGTGGATAACCGCTGCCCCCACATGGGATTTCCGCTTCACCAAGGTACTGTTAAAGACTGTATTCTCACTTGTGATTGGCATCACGCCCGTTTCGATCTTACTAGCGGTGGAACTTTTGATTCCTGGGCTGATGACGTGCGGGCTTTTCCAGTGGAAATCCGTGACGGCGAGGTGTGGGTAGATTTAGCGCCTAAGGTTGAACCAGAGAATTATCATCGCCAGCGCCTAACTGATGGCTTAGAGCAAGGCATTTCTTTAGTTATAGCTAAGTCAGCGATCGCTATGCTTGATAGTGGAGTCAATGCCACCGAGCCATTTCGCATCGGGCTTAACTTCGGAGCGCGTTACCGTAATAAACGCGGGAGCATGAAAGCCCCCGTGTTTTAACCGGGGGATGAAATGTGACACGGGCGAATTTATTCGCCGTCAGATTTATCTGATAATCTTGACATATTTACGCTGTTTGTGTTAGAGTAATAATATGCCAACCACGATTTTAGAGTTCAAAGGTTAAGAAAGCTGCAACGCCGCATTTCTAGAAAATATAGTAAGGAGAGGAAGCAGAACAAGCAAAAACAGTCTAACAACTATCACAAAGCTAGAAATAGAGTAGCAAGACAGCACCTCAAAATAAGTAGGCAACGTGAGGAACATGCCAAGAGAATGGCGCGTTGCGTAATCTCATCTAACGATGTAGTAGCCTATGAAGACTTGAAGGTAAGGAATTTAGTTAAAAACAACTGTCTAGCTAAGTCAATTAATGATGCTGGTTGGTATCAATTCCGACACTAGACAGAGATTTTAATGCTGCCATCAACATATTAAGGCGTGGATTAAGTACCGTAGGGCATACGGGAACTTGGTGAGACAACGATCTAAACGCTTGGGGAGAGGGAACCGCTACAATTGCCGTAGAAATCCTGTTTGAGCAAGTTCGCTCAAGGAACCAAGAATCCCCGTGTCTTTAGACCGGGGAGTGTCAAAATATCGCTTATCGGCTCCATCGGGGCGATCGGTTGTTTGAGGATGGGTAAAAGCCACAGAGGAATCTATGCCAGTAACCGTCGAATTAGATTTAAAGGAAATTCTCGCCAAGATAAACACTAAGCTAGATAAGCTCAGCGATGACGTTGGGCTTTTAAAGGTAGGGCAAGCCAGATTAGAGGAAAAAGTAGACGGACTTGGAAAGAGGATGGATAGCCAAGAATTTCTCAGTCGTGGAATTTTAATCGGTTTCCTCATAGCCCTCCTGGGGAGCTTTGCTAAAATGTTTTGGTTTGTCGGGCAGTAACGCTCGAACTCATTTCTTTTACTGGGCACAGGCGGCTCAACCTCGCCGCGCCTGCTTCAAAAGCCACCAAATTAACCACCCCGCAATAAATTGACGGGGCTATAACGCTCTCGGTTTTATTAAGGTATAAAAATGGCTAAACTTAAACAACGTCGCTCAGAAAATATTAGTGGCGATTTCTACGTTGATAGTACCTGTATTGACTGTGATACCTGCCGCTGGATGGCTCCAGAGGTGTTTCATAGTGCTGGGGAACAGTCGGCGGTTTATCATCAACCAGAAAATGAAGCAGAACGATTGCTCGCAATCCAAGCTTTACTAGCTTGCCCCACTGCTTCCATCGGTACGCTGGAAAAACCGAGAGATATTAAAGATGTCCAGCTAACTTTTCCGATATTAGTAGCAGAAAATGTTTATCATTGCGGCTACCACTCGGAAAAATCCTATGCTGCCGCCAGTTATTTGATTCAACGATCGTCAGGTAATGTTTTAGTTGATTCTCCCCGGTTTGCGCCTCCTTTAGTGAAGCGGATAGAGGAGATGGGGGGCATCCGGTATATGTACTTGACGCACCGAGATGATGTGGCGGATCATCACCAGTTTCGGGAGCATTTTGGGTGCGATCGCATCCTGCATAATGATGATATCACGGCTGACACTTGTGATGTAGAGATTAAACTGTCTGGCTTAGAGCCAGTGCAACTAGAGCCGGATTTGTTAATTATTCCAGTTCCCGGTCATACCAAAGGACACACGGTTCTGTTATATAATGATAAATTCCTGTTTACTGGGGATCATCTGGCTTGGTCTGTTCGACTCAATCATCTGAGTGCCTTCCGGGATGTCTGTTGGTATTCTTGGCCTGAACAGGTAAAATCTATGCGCCAGCTAGCTAACTACTCCTTTGAGTGGGTACTACCCGGACATGGACGCAGGTATCATGGCGATCGGGAAACGACAAACCACCAGATGCAGCAGTGCCTTGCCTGGATGGAAACAAGATAGATCGGGACTTACGCATAGAAGCTATTCTTAGGGTGGGCAACGCCTGGAGAACTGCGGCGTGCGTGCGTAAGGAAGGGAGATGAAATGGAATCAGCGAGTCTACAGTTAATTTTTAGAAAAAAATATTCCTTTTGGTATTAGATCCAAAAACTATAGTTAACTATGATTAAATTATTCCTTAAAAATTAACTCCCTGTAAGGTTTGTCAGTTTGGTAAATTTTGTAGGCAGAAATTATAAGGCAACTAAAACAGTTCCTCTATTACTGGGGATATAAAATCAAGGTGAGCACTATTCATACAATGCGTGCAAATTAATAATTTGCATTGTAACAGAGCGTATTTTGTGATGAGGTGAAGAGGAAAGTAGATGATTACAATATACCTAGAACGTGGCAAATCGTTGCGGACGGTGGCGCTGCTGATGTCAGCCCTTTTATCATTTCCCCTTTTAACTAGCTGCGGAGGTCCAAAAGATAACGCTGTTGAGCAGCCTCGTCCTGTAACACAAACTGCCCCAAGACCAAATACAGCTCAAACTAAAAAGCCGGGATTGAGTACGGGACAAAAAGTGGGGATCACATTGGTAGGAGCCGCCGCACTCTACTACCTGTACAAACAACATCAGAAATCCCAGGCGAAAACAGGGGCGGAGGGACAATACTATCTTTCTAAGAATGGGGGAGTTTACTACCGTGATGCTCAGGGAAACCCTCATTTTGTAACGCCGCCTAAGCAACCCATGAAAGTTGAAGTTCCGCAGTCAGAAGCCCAAGAGTATAGTCAATACCAGGGCTATGACGGGAAAAGCGCAGGGCGCACTTTTGGCGCACCGGCGCAGTAGTTAGTAGTTTAGTAACATTAGCCAATAAAAAGGTGATAAATTATGGTAGGTGAGTTTTTCAAAAAAGTTGGGGATGCTTTGACAGGAAACACCGACGAGCCTGAAGATGAGCCGCTCGGTAGGGTTCGTCCAGCGAGCGAAGACCCCTACGGTGATATCCCCGATCCGGGAGTGTTTGGCGGCGGCGGCAACGCCCACCTAAAGAGCGAAGACCCCTACCGCGATATTCCCGATCCGGGAATGTTCGGTAGCGTCCGCCCAGCGATCGAAGACTCTTACGGCGATCCCGCAGATCAAGCCAGAGTGGGCAACATCCGCCCAGCGAGCGAAGATCCCTACGGCGATCCCGCAGATCAGGAGGGTTTCCGCAACATGCGCCCAGCGAGCGAAGACCCCTACGGCGATCCGGCAGATGGAGGGACGTTGGGCAATGTCCGCCCAGCGAGCGAAGACCCCTACGGCGATCCCGCAGATCAACAGTATTAAAGTCAGGACTGTAGCACTGCCTCTATATATAGCGGTTTGTAGGGGCAATCCCCAAGTGGGTTGCCCCGATATATGCTAGCCCTGCAATCGGTGTTATTTCTCGTTCCCAGGCTCTGCCTGGGAATGCTGTTTGTCGGCAGGATATTAAGCCTATAGGCTTAATCAGAGTCACAACTGGCTAACAGTTGAGTTGGTGCAACCCGCCATAATTGTTCTAGTCCTGTTGCTGGCATTGTCAGATACAAAACATCTGCCACACCTAGTCTGCTGTCGAGAAGCTCCCAACCATGAATCGTTTTGTGGTTGGTTTCCATATATAAAGGCACAAAATCAGCGTTCATTGCCGCCTCTTTCACTCGCTTGCCAAAAAAGGGATGTTGTGGGGTAATCATAGTGGCTAGGGCTACCCAAAGGCTATCACCCGTCATACCATTGCCCAAAATTCTTCCTCCCAAAGCGGCTGCCGCAAAAGCAGGAGCAGCCAATTCAGTGGGACTGAGTACAGCTTCAAATTCAAACACTTGTTGTACTGTATAAGCAAATTGTGCATCTTGATTGCGTACTACCACCCGCAACTTGGGAGCAATGCTTTTAGCACTCAGGGCTATCTCTAAATTCACTATGTCATGGCTGGTAACGGCTAACAAGGCATCCGCTTGCTGGATGTTGGCAGTTGTCAGGGTTACAGGTAAGCTGGCATCTCCCAAAATGACAGGCACTCCCAACTCGCGCACCGTGTTCAGAAACCGATTGTTGGGATCGCGCTCAATGACGACAACTTCGTGCCCGTGGGAGTGGAGTTGGTTGGCTATTAGTACCCCGATGCCGCCGAGTCCACAAATAATATAGTGATTTCTTTGGGGCACCCGTGCCGCGTCTAAAAATTGCTTAAAGTGGGGTCCCAAGACAAACTCATTGAGCAGGGCGTAGCAAAGACCAATGATAGCAGCCCCAACTAGCATTACCACAACCGTAAATAACTTCAAAGCTTCGGGCGCTTGTTGGATTAAGCGCTCATCCCCTCCGGCTCCGGTAATCATTCCCACGGCAAAATAAAGCGCATCTACCGCAGAAAGGTTGACAGTAAAACAGACGTATGTCAGAGTGGCGCTTACAATAGTGACTAAGAGAGTTAGGATAATCGCCACTAGCGATCGGCCATGATGCTGAAATTGGCGGAAGTTGGAAATGACTTTGAACAGTTTCTGCAGTAAAGATTTCTGGGTAGAGCGGATGCTGGGTTTGGTGCCAACGATCAGGCGATCGCCTACTTGGAGTTGTTGTCCACACAATACAGCAGAAACCACAGCCATCTGCCCCTGCATAGGCAGGTAGTATATCAGCATACGCTCGCGATCGTCCCACAACTCACTCAGCTTGCGACCTTTCCAGGGGTGGTTTTCATGAATATACTCTTCGTGGAGTGGCCAAGTTTCATTAAACAGTTGCAACTGTCCAATAGCTTTATTGCCCAGAGCCGCAAAAGTAAACACAGGTGCAGCCAGAGAGGCAACGCTCATAGTAACGTGTTCGGGTAATGTCCGATCTAAGCGATCGCCCAAGCTAGTATTGAACAGACGGTTAATAATCCGAATCCGGGGGTTGAGAACTCGTGCCTGTGTCAGAATAGCCAAGTTGAGTGCTTCATCGTCCCCAGCTATAACTAAGGTATGAGCTTCTTCAATCCCTGCGGCACTCAAGGTAGAAGCCGCCCGTAAATTGCCGACGACGATGTCATCCTCAACACCTGGGATAAGCTGTGAGTGGATACCTTGGACACTAGCTCCCTGCTGCCTGAGTAAACAGAATATCTTATATCCAGTTGAACTTAAGCCGCAGACAATAATTCTGGGTTTCATCAAAATTTAGCATCGTTGATAGAAAAAAGCTACCTTTTAAGGTGCAATGTACCATTTTTCCCCAGTGCGACGCGGATAACTGTAGCTGAAGGCACAGTTGTTTCTTACCAGAGGAGGAGATTAAGGTAAATTTTATAAATTTTTGTTAAATTTATAGTTATTCATATAGGAAGGTTGACATATAGTCGATAATAGGCTATCTTTCTTACAGCATGCACTTATGTAGCGAGTGTAGCTTGGCACAGGAGCAGTTCGGCAACGTCTGCACAGCTAGCGAAGTTCAGAAAGGCGATCGTGCCGTTCAGCAGTGGTACATCAGCGTGGATAACTGCCAGAGTTAACTAGCGCCAGTGGCTAACTTTCAGGTATTTCGCCCATGAGGGGTAGTGTAGCGCAGTGTCTCATCGCCCACTGTGGTACCCCTGGATTGTAACTGAAGACACCATGACGATCTCAAAAGCTAAGATTCCTGTAGCCTTGGGGGACTGCGGGGGAACCTCCACCTATAACAGCAAGTCAATATTTTTGTGTACAATCTGGTTATTTTAGGAGGTTATACAAATTCTCTTGATGTATGCATAGTACATCGCATAAAATCCTCCTAAAAATGTATTTACATTTTTTGTACAAACTGTAAAGTTACAGCCAATGATTTATTTTAGTGTGAAGTGGAACTGACGAACATGCTACATAAGAAACCAAAGATTCCGGTACTGAGGCAGTCTATTTCCTGGCTGCAGAAATATGTCAACCCGCGCAATTTTAGCTTAGCGTTTACGAGCATAGTTGCTTTATCACTTGCGGCAGTTAGACCAGCTCAAGCAGGTCCCTGGGGCTTTTCAAATGTGACGATTAATGGCATAGCACTCGACACTAACGGTGGTGGTTTAACCAACCCAACTATCACTAGCCCTACTGGCTTATTCAATATTCAGCTTGAGGCATATAACTCTATTAACACTCCGGCTATTCCCAATACCAATCAAATTTTAGACATTTTCACAGGAAAATTTTTCCGTAAAAGTGACAGTACCGTGGCTGCGCCGAGCGACTTCGCTCTATTTTACAATGGTCAGGGCACTGTTAACAATCGACAGGTATTCAACTATACCTTCGCCTTAGACAGTCCTGGAATTTTCGATGGTACGTTGGTGGGCAACTTTCCTAATAGTAAAATCGACTATGACTTTCCTCCCGGCAATGGAATCTTCGATGCAGAAAAACGAGGATTTAATTTTACCTTAATTGTACCAAGCACGGCAACCGCATCTTTATTTAGCGCCTTTTCCGAGGAAAGTCCTCAATTTTTATCTTTAGCACAAAGCGGTCAACTTTTAGCTTTTGGCACAATGACACCGATACCATTTCGTTCTTCAATAACAGGAGGTTTATTAATAGTAGGGGCGTGGGGTGCAGTTTATAAAATGAAAAAGCAGCGATCGTCAAACAAGAAAAGTAACAACTAAAACGGTAACTCAAACCCTGTTATATACGAAGAGGCTTCCTCGTGATTACCTTTTATGAAACCCTTCCCTCTGGGCTGAAGGCAGCTCACTTTCAAATTCTGAACGACTTCGTCGGGTGGCACTCATCAAGGTTTAATCGACACTTGTTGAGAAATTTGTTCAACCATCGCCGTAACTTATTGTAAAATTTTGTTAATTCAGGATGGGAGTATCAGATGGCGCTTACCCTGCCAGCTAAGGGTTTACCATAAATCAGCAGAATGCCCCACCCTAGTCCAAAGGCAGGGTGGGGATAAGTAATGTCGATATAATTATTTTACTCATGACACTAATAAGGTAATATTACAGAAAAGATGCATCTTTGTCAGGAGTAAAATGAACACTCAGCAAAAAGTATCAAGGGCTACTACTTTCATGAAGCCTACCACTAAGATAGACAGACATCTGAGCCTATCCAACTCCAGTTTAGCGTTGACAGCAGCCGTGACCTTATTGGTTGCTGGAGTTATGCCAGCTCAAGCACAAGTTGTGGGTTTTTCAAATGTCAGGATTAATGACGTGGCACTGGAAACTACAAAAGGTTTCAACCCCATACCTATTGTAGGTCAAGGCTCTACCAATGGGAATTTTACTGTTAAGGTCGATGTCTATAACGCTCCTAACACCCCAACTGTACCACCTAACCAGTACGACTTTACGGGAAATTTTTTCCGGAATACTAACAGTACGGTTGATAAACCTGTGGACTTTGCTATAAGTTATGATGGCAGGGGCACAGTTACCAATCCAGAGACACTCAGCTATACTTTCAATATTAACCAAGCTGGAGTATTCATAGGTAGCTTGACGGCTGACATACCTAATAGTAACCCTAACTACGACATTCCTGGCACACCTCGCGGAACATTCGGTGCGGACACACGAGGATTCCCCCTTACCTTAGTAACCGGTGCGGGCACAGCTGTACCATTTAAACCTTCACCAACATTGGGGTTGTTACTACTAGGGGCAACTTGGGGTGCAGTTTCTCAACTAAAGAAGCAGAAGTCAGCAATTAACAAGGAAACGAAGAGCTAAAACTGCCGTTGACTGTTGACTGTTAACAGTCAACAGTCAACAGTCAACAAAAATGTCCCCGGCTTAAGCCAAAAGATATAATATAGTAATCCTAAGTCTATTAAAGCTAGCCAATGACTGAAATTAACAACGATCCCCAATCCCAACAATTCATCAAGCGCATCGAGCATCTTGAACAACACCTAGCAGAATTTGAGGCGGAAACCAAATCAAAAACAGTTGAATTAGGTAAACAATTTTTTTCTTTGCAAAGCTTCTTAAAAGAATTAAGCCTGCAATGGGAAAGCAATGAAGAATTATACACTTCTCTTGTTAATTGGATTGGCTATGCTTTATTATCATTATCGCTATTTTATAACATCAGTCTTGTTATTCCTTTCCGTTTGATGGACTATTACTGGGAAATTCAAACAATAGCGTCTTTAATTGATAACATACCTATGTTGTTATTAGGGCTAGTATTTGCCTTTTATGGCAAGCTAGCTAGGAAAAAGCCAGAAAAATTTATCTTGAATATTGCGTCCTGGGCATGTTTACTAATTGGAATTTTATTTTTCTTACTAATCCCTTTAGGGATTGCAGACACTTTACGGATTAACAATCAAAATTATCTTCAAAGCAGCAATCAACTATCTCAACAAACAACCCAACTCCAAAACTTTAAAGATAAACTAAACAATGCCAATTCTCCGGAAGAGATTACTAAATTTATTGGTAAAGTTAGCCCTGGTAGTCCGGCACTAAATACATCTAAACCGCAAGAGTTAAAACAAAAAATTCTTTCCCAAGTTACCAAGGCAGAAGAAGTAGCTAAAACTCAAATTGAAATCAAACAGAAACAGCAGCAACTAGATCTTTTTAAGAATTCCATAAGATATCTGTTAGGAGCATTAGTATGTGGTGCGTTATTTATTTATGCGTGGCGGATTACCTTTTTAATTCTTAAATTTGTTATGCACTAGATTTAAACAGGGGACATATTATCACCCTCATCCCCCAACCCCTTCTCCCATCAAGGGAGAAGGGGAGTAAGAGGAGAAAATCCGACTCTTACTCCCCTCTCCCAGTTTGGGAGAGGGGCGGGGGTGAGGGCAAAACAGGGGAATATTATCACCCTCATCCCCCAAGAAGGGGAGAAAGAGGAGAAAAAGTCCTGTTAAACTTTTGGAAAACGTGGGCTCCACCATTTGTACCAGAGAACCCAAGCATTTTCTAAAACTTGGTAAGATTGTTCAACTGAAGTATGATTAGAAGGTATAGACATATTAGTCCATAAACAGCGCCAATCTCGTAAATCTTCCTGCCCCAGTATCCAAGAAAACAGACGGCTGAATTGCAAATCGTAGGTATTGTGATTTTTAATAAACTGTTCGCGAGTAACGGTGCTTGCTCCGCGTGGGTTAATACAGCTACTCAGGTAAGCTCGTTTTTGGTAGATAAAGAGGACATAATAACCCACACTTTCTTGCTGCCGATATAGAAAAGTAGGCGACGCAGGGATAGAAGTGTAGTTTTGAATAAAAGCTTTAATGTCTCCAGTACTACGTTCATAACTCATCTCTATATCCAAGGGAACACCAAGATAAATATATTGATAACGCCTGCCAGCAATAAATTCTTGATGGTGATTATCTAAGGGACTACTCCCAAAAGACTGCCATCCAGGTAAAGAAACAGTTGTCGGAAAAACAAAGGGAGTATAAGTACCATTACTGGGGTCGAGAGTTGCTTTACCAACAGCAAATAGGGTACAACCAAAGGTGAAAGTTAGAAGTAGAGGTCGGAGTTGTTTCCAGGATAGCACGATCGTTATAGTGGGGGCTTCAAAAGCAGAACGGTTAAAAACTAACTACGAATAGGTTTTATGGGTAAGTCCTGTTGGTTTTCGGGTTTTTTTGGAGATTCCCGTAGCAGGAAATAGGAACATAACCCGAAAATCAGGATAGATGTTGTAGTAAATATTTGCGCTCCTTCACTGCCATGCCAATATTCAAAGGATGCATGAGTAGAGTAAGCTTCGAGAAATGCCATCAGTGTTACTCTCAGCCCGTTAACTATAAACGCTATGAAAACAGCTATTATAGGTACTAATATTTTTTGATGAATTTTAATACGTCGCAACAAAATAACCAATAAGGCTAGTTGCAGTAGTAGCAACATTAAATTTACGCCAGAGCAGGCAGAATGCACATCTACAGCCCCCCTTGGCAAAATAACTTTTGTGCCTTGGCGTTGTACTTGAAACCCTAAGTACCAGAGGACAAAAGTAGAAAATTTAGCAGCTAGTGTACTGGTTTGAATAAGATTATCAATCATCTCAGAAAGAGTTCCGATGGGTAAAGTTATCAAAGCGATAATGCTTATTTCTCTATAATATTGTTTTAATCCTTTAAAGCCAGAGGCAAGCAGAGCAAGACCTAAAGCTGAGGCTAAGGGAAAAATTTGCACTAACATATTAGTATGACTGTGGAGGAATGCACTCCTGATAAGCACCCAAAAAATCAGCAAAGCACCGGAGATACTAGAGACAAGTCCACTGGATAGACTAAGGCGGTAACGCTTCTCCCATAATAACGATAAAGCAGCTATAATAAAAAGCAGATTGATAGTTATTTGATCGAAACTTTCTGTAACTACCCAAGTTACTCGCAGGTGCAGCGCCAGTAAGCATCCGGCGATACCTAATAACCAAAATTTAGGATTTTGTATCATTAACATAAAATTATCCTGCACAAAAGTAAAGTAGAGTTAGATTAAAGGATCGTAGGGGCAATCCCCCGTGGTTGCCCATCCCCCGTAGTTGCCCGGCGCATCCCGCCACGCCTTAGACTGCTACCCCCATCAGGAAGAACTCATGCCACATAATGACGAAATTGCCGTTGAATTCTGTGACGTAACCTATTGTCCAGGCGATCGGCCTTTGGTGTCAAATCTAAATTTTACCGTGTATCGGGGAGAGGCACTAATTTTGCTAGGGCGCAGCGGAAGCGGCAAGACGACAACCATGAAACTAATCAATCGCCTGCTGACGCCGACTTCAGGAGAAGTTAAGGTAGAGGGTATTTCTACTGTCGAGTGGAATCCAATTAAACTCCGGCGTCGCATCGGCTATGTGATTCAGGAAACGGGATTGTTTCCCCATTTCAATGTCGAGCGCAACGTTGGTTTAGTGCCAGCCTTGGAAGGTTGGAAACCGAATCAGATCAAAAGTCGTGTCTATGAACTCTTAGATTTGGTAGGCTTAGATCCAGGACAGTTTGCCCAACGCTATCCCGACGAACTCTCAGGGGGACAAAAGCAACGGGTTGGCGTGGCAAGGGCTTTGGCAGCAAATCCGCCGTTGATGCTGATGGATGAACCATTTGGGGCATTAGATCCGATTACGCGCTTAGAAATTCAAAGTGAGTTTCGGCGATTGCAAGGAGAATTAGGAAAAACCGTTATTTTTGTTACCCATGACATTCAGGAAGCATTTACTCTAGCATCGAGAATTGGTTTGATGCAAGGGGGGCGGATGGTAGAGTTAGGCACACCAACAGAATTTCTGCAATCTGAAGAACCGGAGGCGCGGACTTTCCTGGGATGTCTGGAAGCTATGGCAGAAACTCGGGAGATGGCGATGAGGAACAATATATGAACTGGAATGACTTCTTTCTGGTGCGTTATGGTTCAGACATTCTTTTGCACACCGGAGAACACTTGTACCTGGTGGGCATTTCCATAACCATCGCCATTCTTGTAGGCATCCCGCTAGGCATCTTAATTACCCGAAAACCAGAGCTACGCAATCCAGTTTTGGGCTTTGCCAATGTCATGCAGACAATTCCTAGCTTGGCATTGTTTGGCTTGCTCTTACCAGTGCCGTGGTTAGGAGGAATTGGTCCTACCCCAGCGATCGTCGCTTTAACATTGTATTCCCTGCTGCCGATTATTCGCAATACCTACACAGGAATTATTAGCGTAGATCCTGCTATCCGCGAAGCTGGTAGAGGGATGGGGATGACAGACACACAGCTACTACTGCAAGTAGAGATCCCGCTAGCGCTGGGTGTGATTCTGGCTGGGGTGCGGGTGGCGACGGTGATTGCTATTGGGGTAGCTACGATTGCAGCCGCGATTGGTGCTGGTGGGTTGGGAGAGTTTATTTTCCGGGGCATCGCGACGGTAAATAATCAGCTAATTTTGGCTGGTGCTATTCCATCAGCCTTAATAGCAATATTGGCTGATTTTTTCCTAGGCTGGATTGAGCAAAGCTTGACAATCAGGGAAGGCAAAAAACCGAGATGGTTTTCTTTTGCCTTGGTGGTTAATTCACCCTCCAGGCAGAAAAAAGCTTGGCGGTTAGCTGGCATCAGTCTAGTAGTGGTGATGATACCATTAGTTATAATGGTAGCGTACACACTCTACAGCCCCAAGCATATCGTCATCGGCTCAAAAAATTTTACTGAGCAAGTAATTCTAGGGGAACTTTTAGCACAGCAAATCGAGGCTACAACTAATTTAAAAGTAGACCGCAAGTTTAACCTGGGGGGGACATTTATTTGTCATCAAGCTTTACAAGCGGGACAGATTGACGCCTATGTTGAATATACTGGAACTGCCTTGACTGCTATCCTCAAACACAATCCTATCAGCGATCCCCAGAAAGTTTACCAACAAGTTAAACAAGAATACGCCCAAAATCTCCATTTAGAAGTAACTAAGCCTTTGGGATTCAATGACACCTATGCCATGCTAGTGCGGGGTAATGACGCCGAAAAATTGCACCTGCAAACCATATCTCAAGCGGCAAAGTACACCCCACAGTGGCGAGCTGGTTTTAGCTACGAATTCTTAGAACGCCCGGATGGGTTTTCGGGATTAGCCAAAACTTATGGGTTAAAATTTGCTTCCCCACCTCAAATTATGGATTTGGGTTTGATGTACAAAGCACTGGATGCCAAAAAAGTGGATATGGTAGCTGGTAACTCTACCGACGGGCTGATTGACAAGCTTAAACTGTTAGTGCTGAAGGACGACAAGCATTATTTTCCTCCCTACGAAGCCGTGCCAGTGGTGCGAGAGAAGACATTGAAAGAACACCCGAAGTTACGCCAATCCCTCCAGCAGTTAGCCGGAATGATTTCTGATGCAGATATGCGGCATCTAAATTACGAAGTTGACGGTGAATTTCGCAAAATTGAAGATGTGGTGCGGGAGTTTTTGCAGTCTAAAAAGTTAGGGTTGTAGGTTGGGTTGAGGAACGAAACCCAACATTAAGGTTTGAAAGTTGTAGGTTGGGTTGAGGAACGAAACCCAACATTAAGGTTTGAAAGCCTTGAGTTTCCCTCTATTCAAGCTCAGAGCCATAGGAGGCAGAGCCTCACTAAAAGCGTTCCCAGGCAGAGCCCAAGTCCATACCCACATTTCTATGCTGGAGTTGGACATGTGTAGAGTGAGAAAACGAGCTGCCACAGAACAAAGGAGATAATGCGCTCTCCCAAATATCACCCTCATCCCCCAACCCCTTCTCCCATCAAGGGAGAAGGGGGGTCCATAGAAGAAAATTCCGATTCTTACTCCCCTCTCCCATTTTGGGAGAGGGGCCCTTGGTGTTAGCGAAGCGGCACGAAGTGCGGGCAATTTAGAGTTGGCAGGGCTCACTTTTAAGCTCAAAATACAAGGGTTTCGGAAAATGTGGGTATGGACTTGGGCAGAGCCTGGGAACGAGAAACACGGCAAACCCGCTTCAACTAATGCAAAGCTCTACAAGTAAGAGGATACTCCCAGAAACTATAAACAGTGGTTTGAGGTGCTTCAGCTACTAAAAGTAATTCTCCATGCGGCCCCCTCACCAAGGCTTTCGCTTCTACAATCGGCTTGGGTGTTGAATTGCCTGAGTTGGCAGTAGTGACAGTCGGGTTGTTAGCATCCAAATCAACCAGATTACTACCAAGCATATCGCTGGAATTCGGCGGCAATCCACCCCTTCCAGTGACGACAAATTTACCCGCACTCACCGTAGCCGCTTGACACCCCACCGCTAGCTGGGGTTCTCGGGTTAAAGTTGGTAAGGTAATTAACCCTTGGCTGGGGTTTATCCCAGGCGTATTAATTATTACTGTACCATTGATTCCCAGTTGGGAACTGGCGGTTAGTTCGCTATCTGGGGAACGAAAGATTCCTTGGGTGTTGACAGTAATATTACCACCTCGTCCTTTAAAAGCATTGGCTGTAATGTTACTGTTTTCTACGGAAACCAGTGTTTGCGTGTTGAACGTGATATTACCGCCATTGCCACCACTAATGTTATCAGTGCCAGCACTGGTGGAGATATTACTGCCATTACGCAGCCGTAAGTCTTGTCCCTGGATATTTTGGATATTTCCGCCCTCACCAGAGCGGCTGGTAGTGGTAATTGAGCCGTTATCTAAATTTAGGGAACTGGCAGTAATATTGAGAATGTTTCCAGCATTTCCCGTACCTAGACTGCTGGCTGTTACTTGTGCCTCATCCCGAATATTTAACTGTTGAGTATGAAGTGTTAAGTCTCCTCCTCTACCTGTTGATTTTGAATCGGTGTTCACAAATATTCCACTAGCAGAAGTAGCAGGATCGACTGCACTACCAAAGCGGGTAATCCGGGATGCAAAGGTGGGATCGGTTCCAGATATAGTAACCTTGTCAGCATTAACAGAGATATTCCCGGCGCTGCCACTACTAAAAGTTGTGGCGAGTATTTCTCCACCACCGATAAGCTGAAGGGTATTAGCGTCAACGCTGATATTACCGCCTCTATCAGTATTTCTCGTTCTAGCACTCAAAACTGCCCCAGACTCTATCCGCAAGGTATTAGTTTTTAATGTGATATCATTACCAGTACCACTGCTCCCTGCTTCAGCACTACTCACCAATCCACTAGAGGTGCCACTTGGAGCAACCCCAGAGAGAGTAACAGAATTAGCATTAACCTTAATACTTCCCGCATTACCCCGTCCAAGTGTGCTGGCACCCACTACAGCGCCATTAGTTACCGCCACCGAATCAGATGTAATATTAATGTCGCCACCATTACCCACGCCTGTTTGTAATACTTGGCTGACTATCCCACTTGAAGAGCTATTACTACCCACCCCGTCTAAGCGAACGCTGTTGGCATTGATATTCACATTACCTGCATTACCCGTTCCTTGGGTTGTGCCAACCAGCTTTGCTCCATTAGTTATACTAAGTACTCCTGTTTTGATATTGATGTTGCTGCCATTACCGACGGCTCCGGCTTCCACAGAGCTAAGTACACCACTTTGGATTCCATTTGTTTGCCCATCAAAAGAAGCTGTATCGGAAACATTGATATTCACGCTGCCAGCATTTCCTTGCCCTTTGGTGCTGGCTGCAAGTTGGCTGCCATTAGTCACTGCCAGTTTAGGAGCTGTGATATTGATATTGCCAGCGTTGCCCACGCCCCCTGATTCCACCGTGGAAAGTACTCCAGCGCCATCCAACAAGCGAACGATGCTGCTAGCATTGATATTGATATTGCCGGCATTTCCTTGCCCTACGGTGATGTCAGCCAGTTGGCTGCCATTTGTTACAACCAGTTCGGGGGCTGTAATATTAACGTTGCCAGCGTTGCCCACCGCGTTCGGGCCCACACCGCTGGTTATAATACTTGGGAGTAAATGCCCATCA
The DNA here is from genome assembly GCA_949127975.1 of Oscillatoriales cyanobacterium PMM_0019. GTDB lineage: Bacteria > Cyanobacteriota > Cyanobacteriia > Cyanobacteriales > CASBRB01 > CASBRB01. The sequence goes on from CASBRB010000402.1 coordinate 18,403, forward strand.
ACATTAACTGTGCTGCTGGCATTAATATTTATACTACCTGCATTCCCTTTTCCTAAAGTTGCGGTACTTAGAACAGCGCCATTAGTCAAAGACAGCGAGTTAGTAGCGATCGTAATGTCACCACTATTGCCTACACCTGTGGGTGTGACAGCGCTTGCTACACGACTGCCGAAGCCATCAAAGGCAGTAGAGGCGGCATGAATATTCACACTTCCGGCATTTCCTTGTCCCAATGTATTGGCAACAATTGCAGCGCCATTAGTCAAAGACAGCGAGTTAGTAGTGATATTAATATTACTACCATTGCCTACGCCTGTCGATTCGACATTGCTGATTATACTACTTTCATCAAAGGCAGTATAATTCGCATGAATATTCACACTGCCAGCATTTCCTTGTCCTAATGTACTGGCACCAATTGCAGCGCCATTAGTCAAAGACAGCGAGTTAGTAGTGATATTAATATTACCAAAATTTCCTATACCTGTCCGGTCGATATAGCTTGATATAACACCGCCATCAAAACTAATAGAGTTGGCATGAATATTCACACTGCCAGCATTTCCTTGTCCCGCAGTTATGGCATAGATTCCAGCGCCATTAGTCAAAGACAGCGAGTTAGTAGTTATATTAATATCACCACTATTGCCTACCCCTCCCGATCCGATACTGCTTCTTAAGAGACTAGCACTATCCAATGAGACAGTATCAGAAGCATAAATATTCACACTCCCTGTATTTCCTTTTCCAAAAGTATCAGAATCAACGCCAGTACCATTAGTTATATAGATCGATCAAGCAGCAATATTGATGTCACCACCGTTGCCTATAGCACCTGGATATACTCTATTAACAATAAAGCTCATCCCATCATTCAAGTTCACTGTCCCGATCGCATTAATATCAATATTTCCCGCCAATCTACCATCCGCACCACTATTTGGAGCTATCCCTGCAAAGAGATTACTACTTCCCTTAAGGGTAAAATTTTGTGCATTAATACCAATACTGCCACCACCACCACCATTAACATACACATTTGAGCCATTGGTAAGTAATACATCACCTCTGTTGACACCATTGGGAAAACTTAAGTGAAAAATGTTATTAGCATTATCCAGCCCTACAGTTCCCGGTGCGGCTAACCCTCCCAATTCCACTCGCCCTTCAAGAGCAGTGAGAACCCCACCATCCAAGGTAACATTGCCACCCAGTAACAACAAACTCTGTCCCGTAGGAACTTGTAGACTTCCTTGATGGTTAATAGACTGAGCTGCAATTTGGTTAAACAGGAAGGCAGAAGGTTCTACTGTCAAAACAGAAGGGTTATTGAAAAAAGCAGCACTAAAAAACCCTTGGTTGCCAAACCCAATCCCATTGGCTGTAGTTGCCACAAATGAACCACCGATATTTAAGTGGGCATTTTGTCCAAAGATAATCCCATTGGGGTTGAATAGGAATAAGTTAGCAGTACCGTTGGCTTGAAGCGTGCCGTTAATGAAAGAAGCCGAGCCACCTGTCACTCGACTGAAGATGTTTCTTACATCCGGGGCGTTGTTAAAGAAAGCAGTGCCGCCAGTGAGTACAGAAAACTGGGTAAAGCTGTGGAATAGGTTAGTACCCGCTCTGGTGCCTCCCTGAATCCGAGTGAGAGAGCCTTGGGGCATCACAATGGAATTTTGCGGCAGAGTGATATCCGGTTTAATCTGCGCCCAAGCTCCATCCCCCTCGGAAGCGCAAGCCCCACCGAGAGTTAACCCACTCACCAGCACCCACTTCCAGCACCGACGCCACCAGTTTCGAGTTATCCTAGACATAATGGTTTGTAGTTCGGTGAAGTACAGCTCGATTGTAGCGTCTCCGACTCCCAATTCCCGCATTATAACAGGACTTACGCACTGCCATATAGCGGTTCGTAAGGGCACCCACCCCACCCCCTCCCGGGAGGGGCTAGGGGTGGGTTGCCCCTATATATGCCCAGTCTAACCTTTCAGTGTTACAGTAGCTTTAAATGATTTCAGCTACACCCAAGAGTTTCCCATTTAAGGAAAATCGGCAGGATCTTTTTGAGATATGACGCTCTTACTATTCTGGCAGAACAACGTCTGCCTGATCGCAATAATTCACAAGCTGTTAATGACTGGAGTTATTTGCTGCAATCTGCTAACTTGGAAGCGATCGGCACGATAGTCTAACTCCAGGTAAATGCTACAGTACTGACTAAGTAGGAATTGATAGAGGAGCAGGGCAACTAACATTCGTACCACCTAAACCGCAATACCCATTAGGGTTTTTGGCAAGATACTGCTGATGGTAGCTTTCAGCAAAGTAGAACTCAGGAGCATCTAAGATCTCAGTGGTAATTTGCCCATAACCTGATCCCTTGAGGGCTTGCTGATAAGCATCTCGCGATGCCTCAGCTAGTTTTTTTTGGTTCTCCGAATATACATAAATCCCGGAGCGGTACTGAGTGCCAGCGTCATTGCCCTGGCGCATACCTTGAGTAGGATCGTGGCTTTCCCAAAAGACTTTTAGCAGTTCCCCGTAACTAATCACTTTCGGGTCAAAAACAACGAACACTACTTCATTGTGCCCCGTCATGCCCGTACAGACCTCTTCATAGGTGGGGTTTGGCGTTATTCCTGCCGCGTAACCAACTGCGGTGGTGAAAACTCCCTTTTGCTGCCAAAACTTGCGTTCTGCACCCCAGAAACACCCTATGCCAAACATAGCCATCTCCATGCCCTCTGGATAAGGAGGCTTTAGGGGATTACCGTTGACAAAGTGCTGAGAGGTTACTAGCATGGGTTGTGCCCGCCCCGGTAATGCCTGTGAAGGGGTGGGCATAGCTAGCTTCTTACCAAATCTGAATAACACCATTGGTTTTAACTCTGATTCCTAATACAGCTGCTCCGAAATTCTTTACCTGAAGAAGTCCGTGAGCATGAAAGCCACCCGTATCTTCATGGGGTGGATGAAATGCGACACGGGAAATGAATTTCCCGTCCACGCTTGGGTGATAATTGAAATTATTATAGCATATATAGCGACCCTACTACGAACAGTACTGTAGCACTGTCTCCACATATAGCGGTTCGTAGGGGCAATCCCCCGTGGTTGCCCTGCTGAAGTTGGTAGGGGCAATCCCCCTGTGGTTGCCCTGCTGAAGTTCGTAGGGGCAATCCCCCTGTGGTTGCCCTGCACTGAGCGTGCCATTGTAGGGGCAATCCCCCTGTGGTTGCCCCTACAATGGCGAGCTAAAATTATAGTTGTAGTGAAGTAAGAGCAAAGACTTGTTTGAGTTACGATAACACCTGCAAATATCTAGCTGAACAGTACCCAGTTGATTTTGTGCGCTGGCTTTTAGGACTGGAACCAAAAAAAATTAAGGTGCTGAAAACCGAGCTAAGTTTAGAGCCAATTCACGCTGATGCGGTAATTTTTTGGCTCATTGGTAATCAAATTCTGCACATCGAGTTTCAAACTCTACCTCAATCTAGTCCGTCAATCCCATTACGGATGTTAGATTATTCGGTACGCTTGAAACGGCGATACGGAAGGATTGTGGTGCAGATAGTAATTTTTCTCCAACCTACAACTAATCCAGTGGCTTTTACTGAGGAATACCGAGATGAGACAACTGTTCATCGTTATCGGGTGATTCGCTTATGGGAACAAGAGTCAGCGCCATTTCTGGCTAATCCTGCCCTATTACCTTTAGCGGTTTTAACCAAAACAGATTCACCCCGAACCCTGCTGGCGCAAGTTGCTGAACGAGTTGCTAGTATTCCTAATCTAGAGGAGCGACTTGCATCTGACGGGTTGTACAGAGATTTTAGCAGGTCTGCGGTTTGAAAAAGATTTAATTCGTCAATTTCTCCGGGAGGATATGATGCGAGAGTCTGTAATTTATCAGGACATTTTACAGCAGGGAATCCAGCGGGAAGCTCTTTCTCTAGTATTACGCTTGCTTGCTCGACGCTTCGGTGAAGTTGATGCCTCTTTGAGGGAGCAGGTGCAAGTGTTATCTGTTGAACAATTAGAGGCGTTGGCAGAAGCACTGCTTAATATGTCGGAACTTGCTGATTTAGTCGCATGGTTGTCAGCCAATAGTTGTAGGTTGGGTTGAGGAACGAAACCCAACAGATTTTTACACGGATTTTTCCGGAGAATAATTAATTATAGAGGTGGCTAATGTCATCTCACCACCAACCCTCTAAAACAACTTGGATATTACCCAAATTTTTCGCCAACCTTGGGTGAACTTCCAGCCCGCCAGGGATTCAAAGATACCGTTGGCGAATCCATTGAGGGGTTTCACCCCCCAGGTTGCTTGTTCCCAGGTTCCACCTGGGAATGCTGTTTTGGAGGCTCTGCCTCGAATGGCACTTAGTTAAGGGTAGAATAGACAAATCAACTGCCCAACCATAGTATGAGCGAGACTGTCTACATAGAAACCAGTATCATTGGTTACTTGACTGCCAGAACGAGCAATAATCTGATTTTGATGGCAAATGTAGAGGCTACGCGGGAATGGTGGGATACTCGCCGTACTCAGTTCGATCTCTACATTTCACAAACGGTCTTAGACGAGGCAGCACGGGGAGATGCAGAGATAGCCAGCAGACGACTTGAGGTACTTAGCGACTTTCCACTACTTGAAGTTAATGAAGCGGTTCAAGATCTGGCGATGCAGTTTCTCACGAAAAGTAATCTCCCGCCCAAAGCTACCGATGATGCCCTTCATATTGCAGTCGCTACAGTTTATGGCTTGGATTATTTGCTAACGTGGAACTGTAAACATATCGCCAACGCTCAAATCCAGAAAAAGCTGGCTCAGATTAGTTTTAATGCTGGGTACGAGTTGCCCACAATTTGTACACCCTACGAATTAATGGGAGATTAGAAATGTGGAGAGATGAGATTTTAGAGGAAATCTATAGAATTCGAGAGGAACACGCAAAAGCATTTAATTACGATTTGAAGGCTATTTGTGATGACTTGCGGAAACGACAAACAGCGAGTGCTAGAAAAATCATTTCAAAACCTCTGCGACAACCTTGCCAACCGCATAACAAGTCCCTGCACCCTGGCTGAAGGAGGATATGATGCGAGAGTCTGTAATTTATCAAGACATTTTACAGCAGGGAAAACAGCAGGGAAAACAGGAGGAAGCTCTTTCTCTGGTATTACGCTTGGTTTCTCGACGCTTCGGTGAAGTTGATTCCTCTTTGAGGGAGCAGGTGCGAGTGTTATCTGTTGAACAATTAGAATCGTTGGCAGAAGCACTGTTTAATATGTCGGAACTTACTGATTTAGTCGCATGGTTGTCAGCAAATAGCGAGAGAAACTAGAGCTTGTTTATTGGCATTCATGGTTAGACTTTCATGCTGTGGTGGGCACGGCTAGCCCACCCTACGCCTACGCTAATTCAATTAAATCAATTTATTTAGTACTGGAGTTTAGACTATCGATCGCTTTGAGTTGTAGGTTGGGTTGAGGAACGAAACCCAACATTGTAGAGGCAGGATTTGAAAAGTCCGAATCTTAATATAGAGTTGTGGTTCGTAGTCGGCACGGCTCATCCCCAATCCAGGGCTTTAGCACTTACTACTTTCCTGGTATAGAATTCAGAGCCTGAAAATAAAAAAAAATTTCGGGCGCTAACGCGCCAGAGAGTGAAAAGTTAAGAAGTGTAAAGGGCAAGAGGGCAAGAGTGTAAAGGGAAAAGAATCCTCGGCTAGGAACACACAACCCGAAAACCGAAAGCGTCGTTCCCGTTGTCCGCATCGAACCTAATGCGAACCGCAGAACGACAGTTGTAAGCATTGTTGAACCACGAACCGCCGCGCAGGAGGCGGTATTGAGAATTATTCTCATTCTTATTTACCCACGCACTCCCATCTTCCGGTGCTCCATCGTAATTTTCATGCCACTCATCTTCGCACCACTCCCAAACGTTCCCGTGGATATCGTACAATCCGAAGCTATTGGCGGGAAATCTCCCTACTTCTGTAGTTTTCTCCCGATACTCTCCTTTCGCTGCGTTTTTGTAGGGATAGTTACCGTCGTAATTCACCTGTTCAGTACTTATATTCTCTCCAAAGTAAAATGGTGTAGTTGTCCCTGCTCTACAGGCATATTCCCATTCCGCCTCTGATGGTAATCTATATTTCCGCCCACTTGAGCTTGACAGCTTCTGGCAGTATTCCTGGGCATCATCCCAACTCACCGCGATTACGGGTTGATTTGAGCCTCTAAACTTGGCATCATACTTAGATGCGGGTTCTGTTCCCATCACCGCTTTCCATTGGGCATTTGTCACTGGATATTTGCCCATGTAAAAACTAGGCACTTTCACCCGATGCTGAGGATGTTCTTCGTCATATCCTTCTCCATCTGGCGAACCCATCAGAAAACTTCCTCCGGGTATGGCTACCATTTCTAACTCTACACCATACTCCTCTCGGTACCCTTTACCAGCTTGTTCTAACTCCTCCGCAAACTTAACATATTCCCCTCCCAACTTTCTTAATACCCTTGCAGTTATCCTTGCAAAAGGCTTAATAGTATCTTCTCTTTGCTGTTTCTCCTTCTTATGTGGTGCTTTCAAAATCGCCTTAAAATCTCTTAAAGATACCCCTAGCTGTTCCGCTACATAGAGAGAAACCGCATTAATCACATCAATAGAATCACTTACAGGAGCATCATCTAGGAAAATATCCTGAATTCCCGGATCGATAAACTCATATTCAATCAAATCAGGATTAACAGCAACTTGGTTTTCTATTTTTTCTAGAGATGCAAGTTTAGGTCGTAATAATCCGCCCAAAAACACTTCGGCAACCTGAACCTGATTAGATTTTGATAACAGACTTTCCTGAATCAATCTAACTACAGGTAAATTAATCACAGGAGATACAGCCAATAAACCTGCTAACTCTCTACCTAGTGGCGAAGTCGTCATGCGGAAATGTTTGACTATTTCAGCGGATCTAGTATTCTCTTCCCTTTCTAAAAGAGGATATTCAAATTCTTCTTCACTTTTTAGCTCAGGAGGTAAAAGATAGCCGGGAACAAGTGCATCCGCTTTACCTACCAACATTTGACTCCATTGAGCAACTTTTCCTAATTCAAGGGTAATTACTGGAATTTTGCTACGCTCTTCTACTTTAAACCCAATACTTCTACTACGTCTGAGAGGTTTGTCAAGGGATAATTCTTGATTAGCAGCCCCTATAATCGAACTTTTGAACCCTACTGCTGTTCCTAAATCTAAAGCAGTGCGTCGCCACATCCATTCTGGCAACATTTGCAGGATAACTACAGGTTGTTTTTGTGTCCAAGCTTTCAGCACAGGAAACATCATTCCTTTCCGCCAAATATTGGAAACACAATCACTAACAATCAAAATCAAACATCTTCCAGTTGGATCGATAATTTCCTTCGGTTCAGTTAAACGTTTATTACTCCCCATGCGTAAGAAAAACTGCAAATTATTTCCTGATTCATCTGGCTGTAACCCACAAATTTTAATATATCGGAAGATGCCATATTTTTTGAGCAGATCTTTCAACTCTAGAATAGTATGTCCCCAAATTAACATAGACTGGCTTTCATCAATCACCAAAGCTAAATCTAACCAAGGTTCTGGTTCAGCTTGTAGCACAGGAATCACAATACATTCTTCAGCAATGCGTTGGACTGTAGCTGCCTCATCTAAAACGAGCTTTCTACCTGTTGCCACCCGTCGCATTAAAGGACGCAACGCCTGAGCCAACTTTAAAGATTCTCGCAGAGAAGGGGCATCAGGTATATCAATCGTTAAACTTTTACTGTCTCCCAGACTGTCCCTTGAATCAGAGGCAAAATAAACAGAAGCTTGTTTCTCTGTAAAACCTGGGGTTCGACGAGAACCAGTTGGCGTGCTTGGTTGATTATTTTTTTGATTTGAGCTTTCTAGAGATTTATTTGGAGCTGATTCAGGCAATTGCAGTTTTTCTTCTGAAGGACTGACTTCAATTTTTTGGAGTTCTAGGGTTAGCCACAATACATCAGCAATTTGCTCCCCAGTTAGGTCAAGTTTATTGGCTAATTTTGTAATTAGCTGTTCGATACTATTTAGAGATGATCCTGATTCCATAATCCAAAATTGCCTGTCCTTCTACTAATCAGTAAGATTCAGCTTTCTTAATAAAACATCTTTGATTGATTCTTCATCTTCTTTTCCCACTTCATGAGTTAAGACATAAATTGCATTAAGCAACTGATCTGTTGCCCTTTCGGTCGATTTGTTTTCAGGGTTAAAAAATTGCAGTAAATCTTCAAAAGTAGCCTGGTTTTCCTCAAGAAACTTTTTACCAAAGTGTGCTTTGACAATTTCCCTGAGTGCATCCTGATTTGGATCTGGCATTCTAACCCTTAAACAGCGTCGTTTGAATGCAGGGGGAAAATCTCGCTCTCCATTGCTAGTCATCACGATAATAGGAAAGGCATGGCAACAAACTCGTCCCCCTGGAATTTTGGCTTTTATATCCTTATCTGCGGTATATACAGTAAAGGATTTTGGGGAATTTAAATTTTGCTGATTATCTTGAGAACGGCGAACTAATTCAGGTATTTCAAATTCTCCTTCCTCAAAAAGATTAAGTAAGTCATTGGGTAGATTAATATCGCTTTTGTCAATCTCATCAATCAACAAAACTCTAGGAAGCAGAGATGGTAAAAAAGCTGTACCGACTGAACCAAGCTTAATATATTCCCCAATATCTTGTTCTTCGGTTTGTGTGCTATTTTCTTCCGGATTGCTCTTTTTCCCAAAATTGGCATCTTGGAGACGAGCGATCGCATCATAACGGTATAATCCATCCTGTAAAGTAGAACGGGCACTGATTGCCCAGGATAAGACTGGACCTAAACTAAGTTCATAAGCGATGGCATAAGCCAGAGACGTTTTTCCAGAGCCGGGATTACCTGTTACCAAGAGAGGACGACGTAAATAGATTGCTGCATTAACCGCATTAATCACGTCATTTGCATCTGAAGCAATCCGAAAATTTTCACCTCTGGTAATATCTCGTTTCTTCGTCTGTAGTAAAGATTGCAAGGCTTCCCAACGACGATCGATATCTTGTCCTTGCCGATTTTTTTCTAAAGGTACATCTGATCGATCGCCAAACTGTCGCCAGGGGGGAGGTTGTAATTGAAGTAATCGTTCTATTGCCTCTTCATTTTTATTGCCATGACCAGAAAATAACCGCCAATTAAGACTAGACTGTTGCTTTGCCATCATTAATCTCCTAATACAATTTAATTGTTTTTAATTGCTACCCTGTAACCCTCTTCGATTTAAGCGTTGCTTCAAGTTATATGGAATTGGATCGAGGCGATCGCAGATAAATCCTAGATGATAGCCTAGATGTTCTTCGGCTCGATCGCCTTCATTACAGGCATCTTCTCTGAGTCGATAAATTCTATCAAATATTGTACTCAAATCTTGGAAATCCTCAATGTTTAAAAGTTCTTTAAATTGTTCTTCAACCCTAATAATTTCTAGGTTTAGACAATTATTCCATAACCATAAAGAGATAGGGACACCACTTGACAAGAATGCGTCAAAATATTCTTCTTGGTTATTTTTAGGTAATTTATCGATTATGTTAATTGCATAAAAATTATCCCTTTTCCATTTTGTAGACAAAGTATCCCAATTTTTCACTTTCTCGATTGATTTTAAGTAATCGCATTTTTTATCTTGTTTGATTTCTTCTTTAATTTTTATCCACCTTATTTCATGTTCATTAAACAATTCCTTTTCTTCATATCTATCCAAACAATGCACAGTAAATCTATATCTAGATCCTAAAGGTCTCATTATTGTTCTTCTTCTACTTGGAATTTCACACAGCTCGAAAGGTTCTCCCAAATAGTCAAATGGCACAAATAGCTCAATAGTTAAATTGTGAGTAGGAAGCTGTTTTATAGCTGTAGCAATTAATTCGCAAATATATGGTTCGATTTCTCTTATCAAATTTTCATTTTCGTTTATAACAATTTCATTAATTCCTTCTTTTCGAGATGTAATTGTAATTGATTGATAATTTTTAACTCCTTCTTGATAATTAGGAATCAACTCAGCCTCTAAACTAAATGTATTAGATATCGCCGATATCGCCGTATTTTTAATAATACTAATCAGCAGATAAGAATTATAAATTGTCTCTGGTACTCGTACATCTGGTTTACTTGTAAAATCTATATCAGCTACTTCTTGTAGCCAATATGTAATTTGACATGTATGGTTATTATCTACTTCTTCTTTCTCTATTAAACGTTTGGCAAAATCAAAAATAGTGATCGTGCCTTTACGAATAGGATATTGCTCTAGTAATAGCTTCTTTAAATCTAGTAAATTTTTTAGTGATAAAATTTTAGATTCAACGTCTTGAACATTTTCCCTTAAAGTATCTATACACACATCTTTGATTATTTCAAAATTAATGGTTGATAGGATTGAATAAAGTTCATTCCATTGCTCCTCAGTTATTATTATTGATTGTTGAGGAACAATATCTTCAGTAACAAATAATTGAGGAATGTTATAATCATATATATACTGAGATATTCTTGTATCATCAAGAGCAGGATCGTATACTGCACGTATATGGGTACGATCGGGATTAATTCTGTCGATCTCTTGACGAATGGAGTTGCATCCTAAAGCAAATGCATTTTCAATTTTAACCTCTGAAAAAATAGCCTGATAAAATGCTTCTGCAAATTTGATCGCATAATCATCTCTAATTTCATGACTCATACCAATAGAATATTTAATATAGTTATTAACTTCTTTTGCTTGAACTTCTCCATGACAAGCATTAAATACCACGCAAATAATATTTTGATTTTGATCTTGGCAAATTTTAAATAAATCTATTAACACATCTGTTCTAATAAGATCTACTTCCCCATTATTATCAACAAGATTTATCCCTTCTTCTCCTAGTCCATGACAACAGAAATGAATAATTGAAGGTTTATAATCTAATAAATTTTCCTTTAAATCTCCATAAGTTGAAGCTAAAGACAATTCGAGATTAAAATTATCTCGATTTACAGACGACCTATGCAATTTTTTGATACATCTAAATTCTTTATCGAACTTGATTCGATAAGTAGGATCGGCAGATACGAAAAGAATTTTAATCATTGATTTTGCTCCCACACACACATAATAATAAGATCGCAGCTATAGTCTAACTGTCAATAAAATTGATTGAGTCAACCAATCCGCATTGGGGTCAGGGTCGTAGGAAGCTCGATTTAACGTAGGCGGATTATTGGTATCTGCACCAATCTTTGATAGCCGCTTAGTTAAATGATGGGGAGTTCCTGCATTTCTATGCGCTGCGTGAAGACTTCCTCTCAAGGCATAGTACCTTCTTTTGTCTTCTTCTGGCACTTGTTGGGAATCAAGAGGCGGCAAAATTAACCATTGAAAGTTAGCATTGCCACAGGTAACAAATAATTTCAAAGTTTCCTTTGATTGTTGATAATATTCTCTATTGGGTACTTCAAACCGCAGGCGCGTGAATATTTCTTCCTCCGGGTGCAACGAATAGAAGGCTCCCCTATGTCCTTGAATGGGAATTTGAGAAATTTTCCAGGTTGCCTCAAAGTCCAAGATGGCAACAGTAAGCAGTTGGGAGGAAATATTCTTCAGTCTAACATAAGCCCGATCGCCCGATTTCAAAGAAATGTGATTGGGATCGGGGAAAGGCTGTTTATCTGCATCAAGTAATTCATACTCGATGGCTTTTTTAAATTCAGAGGTAGGATTATCTAGAGCTTGTGCAGTCTGATATTTAGCTAAATGTACTAGACGTTTAACTACCTCAGTTGGAGCATCAGGATCGTCGATACTTAAAGGAGGGGTTAAGTTTTCGATCGGAGTCAGGCGACTAATTTCATATTTTCCCTGTCTATCAACAGCTACCTGATAATGTCCTTCTTCTTCATTACCTTGAACTTCCGTCACCCAACCATTACCCTGCATTGCCCGTCGTACTTGTTCTAAAGCAGGATCTTGTTTGGCAGCTAATTCAGGAGGCAATTCATATTCCCGATTTCCCACCGCTTTTTGATACAAGCGAACTAGATGTTTGAGATCGAGTGGTGCTGATTCCATTACCGCAGGTAGTCCAGGTTCGAGCTTGTCAATTACTGGGGCTATCCCACTTTCTTGGGCTGTCAAGATTTTGGCAGTAGCAGTGATAGCTTCTAACTCGGTAATCTCAACCACAGCAAATCGTTGTGTTATATCGGAAAAATCACTTCCCACAGGATAAAGAGCAAATCGTGCTCCTCGGCTTAACCCTTGCGCCAATCCTCCATCTAGGGTTACTTCTTCTGAATTAACCTGATTAACCGTCAGACTATACTGCACTGGCTTGATTTCACTACCAAATACTAAGCGATCGCTTTCACCTAATAGCATAGGTAATTGATTGGGGAATTTACTTTGGATCTGCCCTTTGACGCGATCGTACAGAGCTTGATAGGTTAAACCAGTAGGAACAGCATTCAGGGTATCGAACATCCAGTAAGTCAAAACCCCATTGCGATCGTTCCCCGTCTCAAACGCCACTTCATAGGCATACTCAGTCGGGCGGCAAGCCCCCAAGAAAACATAGTTTCTCTGATTCGGCAACCAACCTTCTTTCTGGTAATGTTCGATCGACAGCCGCCAATTTTGAATTAAATCTTCTCTAGTGGCAACAGCACTATCATAGGGGCGATCGTTCATATCGGGCTCACCATCTCTTGACCCCCGAATTTCCCCATCACCTCTGGTTGCACCCCCTGAATGACAACTATCAAAAATCATAGTAACAATTAATCCCTTATCTGTCAACCGCTTCAGCAGAGTTGTCATTTCCACATCCCGTAGATAATGACCTGTATCCCCCACATCCATCGGCACTAACCCCTCATCAAATTGTCCCTCTCCCTTCAACTCTGGAAAAATCGTTTTCATCCGAGCGCCATGCCCTGAATAGTGGATATAAACCAAATCTTGAGCTTGTGCGGTTTCTGCGATCTGGTTAAAAGCGTTAACGATATTTTGATAAGTAGGGGCTTGTTCCTGACGTGCCATCCTGACATCCGCAGAGGAATTAGTATTTGGCAAAGGAGAAGTCAAGCGAGTTATTTTTTCAGGTGTAATTTTTAGAGATCTCTCCAAATAGTCTGCTACCTTGTCAATATCTCGTACACACCCTTTTAGGTTATTGTAGTTCTTGGTTCTGGGATAGTAATAATCAATACCAATCAGTAAAGCGTAAAAATCAGGCATAATTAGAATTGGTTATGGGTGATTGGGCAAGGTTTTTTTCAGCCCCTAGTCCCCAAGTCCTTTTCACCCTCATCCCCTTCTCCCCTTCTCCCA
>CASBRB010000403.1 GCA_949127975.1 Oscillatoriales cyanobacterium PMM_0019
GAATCTTTGTATGGCTGCGTGCAGCAAGACAAGCACCACCTGACTTGTTTGCAGTGCGGTGCATCCTTTACCATCGATCAATGCCCCGTGCATCAGCTAGAAACTCATCTGCAACATTCTTACCAGTTTAAGATTTATTACCACACTTTGGAATTTTTTGGGCTGTGCGATCGCTGCGATGAGACTGAAGCAAGCGATCAAGTGACGGAATCATCTAAAATAGGCTCCAAGACTCAGACCGCCTAACACCAAACTCCTGGCTCCTGGCTCCTGACTCCTATTGTACCTGGTTATTATACGGTAGAGGCTCAAGCGGCTAATTGGCATTAATGGTTGAATGGCGAGATGAATCTGTACAGCTTCCTGAAGTCCCTAGGCATTGCTAACCCATACGGTACCGGCTGGAAGGCGGTAGTGTTCAGCTTTCTGTTATCCTGGTTTGTTACCTATCGTTTTATTCCCGAAGTCAGAGCTTTTGCTTTGCGGGTAGGCTGGGCGGATCAACCTAACGCACGACGGCTCAACAAAGAACCCTTACCTAACGCGGGAGGATTAGCGATTTATGCCGGAGTGCTAGCTGCACTGGTAGTAGCCACACTCTTGAGACCGATCGAAATCCATCATGTCTTGGCTCAGGTACTGGGCATTCTCCTGGGTGGGTCGATTTTGGTGCTGGTAGGATTTATAGATGACCAGTTTGGCTTACCATCTCTGTTTCGGTTGTTTACCCAGATTCTTGCAGCACTGTTACTCGTCGCTAGTGACATCACAATTGAGGTAACATTGGGCACTCCCATAGATCCCATACTGTCAATATTACTCACGGTGCTGTGGGTAGTGGGAATAACCAACGCCATCAACCTGATGGACGGTATGGACGGTTTAGCTGGAGGAGTTAGCTTTATTACCTCAATGAGCCTGTTGGCAGTTTCGGCTCAGTTTGCCAACCGGGCGGCGGCAACGTTGCTGTTGGCGGCTCTGGCAGGGGCGGCGCTAGGCTTTTTGCGGCACAACTTTCACCCCTCTCGTATCATTATGGGAGATGCTGGAGCTTATTTTTTCGGTTACGTGCTAGCTGCTACCAGTATCTTAGGTGGGCTCAAAGTGAATACGCTATTCGCTCTGATACCTCCAGTTCTATTTTTGCTAGTGCCAGTGCTAGACACTACTCAGGTGTTTGTGCGGCGGCTGATGGCAGGAAAAAACCCCCTCAGTAACCCTGGCAAAGACCATTTGCACCACCGATTGCTAGCTTGGGGCTTCTCCCAGCGCCACGCTGCCGTAATTCTTTGGGTAGTGACTTTGGCTAGCAACTTGTTAGCTATGAAAATGCAAGGTATGTCCTTGGTAGTAATGCTTGCCACCAGCGTCAGCATTATCAGTCTTTTAAGTTTTACCGTCTGGCGAAGAATTCGAGCGGTGTTACGAACAGCACGATAAAATTTTGTTGGTCAATATTTAAGCTCATGAGCGGTTCCCAGCCACTAATTCATTGCCTTAATCGGGCCTGTTCCAACCCACTGAACTCACTAGATTCCAAGTTGTGTGAAGCTTGTCAAACACCTCTGGAGTATCGGTATCTGTGGGCGGAACACCCGTTTGCCTCCCAGATACCACCAGGTGAGTTAGTCCAAGAGAGATATCAAGTTATCTCACCACGAATTTGGCTGGATACACGTCCAGATCTGATGCCGCACATCACTGAACTACTGCCAGAGGGGATTATGCCTTATCTGCACCTGTATCCCCAACGCTTACATATACCGGAGGTGTATGGGTATGCGGTGCTGAGTGAAGATTCAACACCTCCAAATATTCTTTTGCTAGAAAACGTACCAGTAGATGCCACTGGCAAGCTAATGCCATCAATTGTAGAGGCTTGGGAACAGGCGTCTGCGGTGCGGCAGTTGTATTGGCTGTGGCAAATTCTGGAACTGTGGAAGCCATTAGCCGAAGAAGGTGTAGTTTCTAGTTTATTGTTAGCCGAAAATCTGCGGGTGGAAGGGTGGCGAGTCCGGCTGTTGCAACTTTATCCAGACGTAGTGGAATTGGTTGAAAACTCAATAGAACCAGGGTTAGAGCAACTGCGCGAGTTCACGGGTACGCACAGCCTGCAACAGTTGGGAAATTCTTGGGCGTCTTGGTTTGGTGAAGCACAAAGTCAGGTGAGCGGCCAACTACAGGAGTTATACCAGCAATTGCTTGCAGAAGATGGCGATTATAGCGCTCTAGCTCGTTCTCTGAACCAGCTATTGCTAGAGCAGGCAGCTTTAAATCCATTGCGCTGGCAGGTTGGCGGTGCCACAGATAGTGGGCCGAGGCAAGAGCGTAATGAAGACTACTGCTTTCCCACGGCTGATGAGTTACCGGATGTAGAACTCGAGAAGCAAAGTAACCCGTCTAGACCTCAATTGATGATTGTTTGTGATGGAATTGGCGGTCATGAGGGCGGGGAAGTCGCCAGCCAACTGGCGGTGCAGACTCTCAAGTTGCAATTACAGGCGCGATTGACAGAAGTAGCAGAAGATGCTGAAATTTTAACGCCGGATGTAGTAGCCGAACAACTGGCAGCCATTATCCGGGTGGCAAATAACTTAATTACCACCCGAAATGACGAACAAAACCGAGAAGCCAGGCAACGTATGGGCACCACCCTAGTGATGGCGCTGCAACTGCCGCAGCAGCTTATAGGGACAAATGGCATCGGCAATTCTCATGAACTCTACATTGCTCATATTGGGGATAGTCGTGCCTACTGGATTACTCCCCAATATTGTCAGCAGTTGACGGTTGACGATGTGGTGGCAACTAGGGAAGTGCGGATGGGGCGCAGTCTCTACCGACAAGCGCTACAGCGACAGGATGCAGGTAGCCTCACCCAAGCGATCGGCACGCGGGATGCCTTGCAGTTGCGCCCCACTGTACAACGATTCATTCTGGAAGAAGACGGGCTACTGCTACTGTGTTCTGATGGGTTAAGCGATCGCAATTTAGTAGAGCAATCCTGGGCTGATTACGCTGAACCGATTCTCAAGGGTGAGATTTCTCTCAAATCAGCCGTCGAGTATTTAATTCATCTGGCTAATCAAAAAAATGGTCACGATAACACCTCGGTGGTTCTGGGTTGTTGTCGTGTTGCCCCAGAATATCAGATGGTACACCAGCTTAGCGAAATGCCCACTACCAGCATTACCCCTCAAGATTCTCAGTCTTCGGAGCAAACTTCTGCTCTTCATGTTGTACTGGATGCTGAACTGGTGAGCATGGAAACACCACACCCTGCCCCTAGGAGCAAATTCAGTTGGCTTGCAGGTTTGACGACGGTAATGGTATCTTTCACCTTGCTCCTCGTTGGCGGTGCTTTTGGGTTAACGGCTTGGTGGCGATTGAATCCTGACAGCTTCCACAAGTTCTTCGATCGCTTCGCCCAACCAGAGCAGCCGCACGATACGCCGCACCAGCCCCCTTCATCACCATTGCCACGACAAGATCAGCTGTAGTTAGGGACAATAATGTCGTATTCTTGTGCAACAATAGTAAGGCTGTCACCTTGGCATCAGTAGTCAAAAATTAACCTTAAATTTGAGAAATATGGCAATTAATGTTGGCGATCGCGTCCGCGTTAAAACATCTGTAATTGTTTACCACCATCCTGAACACAAGGCTCAGCCCTTTGAGATCAAAGAGCAGGAAGGCGAAGTGACGGCAGTCGTTACCCAATGGCAAGGCAGACCGGTAAGCGCCAACCTGCCAATTCAAGTTAAGTTTGATAAAAAATTTCGCGCTCATCTCCGTGAAGATGAGTTAGAAATCGTGGAGTA